>JAHFNN010000036.1 GCA_023267315.1 Candidatus Nomurabacteria bacterium
TGATCCTAGGAGTACAACCTCATCACCTTCTTTTACTTTTTCAAGTGAAGTCACATCTACCACAAACATATTCATTGATACACGTCCCAAAATTTTACAGCGACTGCCACTGATAAGTACACTTCCTTTATTCGAAAGCGCGCGAGGATATCCATCAGCATAGCCTTGCGGGATAAGTGCAATCTTTGTCGGGGCATAAGTCATATACGTCAGTCCATAGCCTACGGTGTGACCTTCAGGAAGCATTTTTACCTGCGCTACCTGTGTTTTCCATGAGAGGATAGGTTTGAGATCCAAACCCTGCTTAGACCACTGGAATTTAATATGCTCTGACGGCCAAAGACCATACATGCCGATACCAATACGAATGATATTATTTTTCCCTTCGTTCTTTTCATACACCAAAAGTCCTGATGTTGCCGAAAGATGCGTAAGTATATTCGCATACCCAAATTCAGCAAATTGAGAGAGCACTGCTTCATATTTTTTTATCTGTTTTTCCGCATGTGTAAAATTGGTTGTATCTTCAATGTTTGCGAAGTGAGCATACGCGCCGGCAATTTTCACAGATTTTGATTTCTTCGCGTATTCAAGAAGCGCACGAACATCTTCCTCAAGAAATCCTTCCCGACCAAGAGCAGCATCAGTCGCAATATGTACATCTGCAATTTTCTTCATACGCTTTGCGCACGCTTCTATTTTTTTAAATTGCTCTAGTGAAAACACTCCAAGAATCGCGCGAAGTCGAATCGCTTCTGAAAGATCGTTGGGAGTAACGTAACCCAACAAGAATGTTGGCTTCTTCGAAACCTTCCGTAGAAGCTGTAATTCTAAAACACTGTTTACAATAAAATAATCAGCATACGGTTCAGCAATTTTTGCAATTTCATTTTGTCCATGACCGTAGGCATTACCCTTGATCGCCAACGCGAATTTCGTACCCTTTTTTGCAATAGCGCGAAGTGATTTAAGATTGGAAATGAGGTTCTTTTTAGAAAGTTCTATATATGAAAGCGGGGCTTTTTTAGACATGGGCAAATTTTACCATTAAAATTCGAGCTTTTAAAGCGCTTGACAAACTATAGTATTAGGACCATAGTATATATGTTTTGTGTTCATGTTTTTCTGCCGTAGGCACCAGCTCACACTTTCGTGAGCTGGCCGCCCTACTGGCCTAATTGTTCTTTTGTTTTTGAAACAACAACCATATATTTTGTCCAGGTTTAAATGCACGGCTTCCAACTAATTACAGTTGGAAGCCAATTTTTTTGTATTTTATTTCTCCTCTTCTGCGGTCTGACTACGCCACAGTGCTGCATACAATCCTTTCTGTGCAAGTAAATCTGCGTGACTTCCGTTTTCTTCGAGATGACCTTTTTCAAGTACATAAATCATATCGGCATGACGCACAGTTGAAAGTCGATGTGCCACAAGTACCATAATGACATCTTTGTGAATTTTTCCAATTTCGGCGATTGTTTCAGTAATCGCATGTTCGGTTACAGAATCAAGTGACGATGTCGCTTCATCAAAGATCAGAATATCAGGTTTACGAAGCAGTGCACGCGCAATCGCCAAACGCTGACGTTCACCACCAGAAATCTTAATTCCCCCTTCACCGATTTTTGTATCAAGACCTTCAGTCGCGCGATCCAAAATATTTGTCGCCGCTGCTCCACGAATTGCTTCAGTGCATTCTGCATCAGTCGCATCTGGTTTTACAAATTGTAAATTCTCGCGAATCGTACCCGCAAAGAGTTGTGTTTCCTGGGAGACATACCCGATTCGCTTACGAAATGCATCAAAATCAATATCTGCATGCGGTACGCCATTGATTGTAAGTTCACCTTTGACTGGCATATAGAGTCCGACAAGAAGTTTCAAAAGTGTGGTTTTTCCCGATCCCGATGGACCCACAAATGCGATTGTTTTCCCTGGAGTGATGGAGAGCGAAATATTTTGCACTGCATCATGAGAAACATTCGCATAATTAAACGAAACATTTTTGAATTCAAGGGATGTAATATCGCCAACCGGAGCAGGATGTTCTGGTTTGTGCGCCTTCGGCATTCTTAAAATCTCATCCAGAATTCCCATTGAAGCTTTCGCTTCCTGATATTGCGCAAGCACATTGCCCAATTCATACAACGGATTGAATACGAGGAAGGAGTAGAAAAGCAAACTGAAAAATTGTCCTAAAGATATCGTACCAGTGAATATGTAGTAGAGAAGTAAAAGCTGAAGCACTGAACGACATAGATTCACCAGTGAACCCTGTACAAACGAAAGCATACGGATAAGCTTCACTTTTTTGAGTTCAAGTTCAAGCACTTTTGTATTCACCGCATTCAAGCGACTCGTTTCTTGCTCATCAAGTCCCAAGCTTTTTACCAATTCAACATTTCGAAGTGTCTCCGTCGTCGAACCAGCAAGATCAGCTCCCTGCTTCACAATACGTTTCTGGGCTTCACGAATTTTCTTACTTACAGATATTGCTGCTATTCCCAAAATCGGAATGATAGAGAAATACACGACACCAATAACCCAGTGCACATAGAATGCATACGCCATCACAAGGACCATCCCAACAACTGAGAGAAAAATAGTATTGATAGCGCTGGTAATAATTGCTTGTGCATCCAGACGTGCTTTCTGCACTTTCTGCAAGAGCTCACCAGAGCGTTGATCTTCAAACACGGCATACGGTAAGGCAAATGAGTGCGCAATGCTATCAGCATAGAGTCCTGCTCCCACTTTCTGAGTCACCACATTTACAAAATAGTCTTGAAAGTTTTTTGCGATACGAGAAATGAGGGCTGTAGCGACTCCAGCAAGCAGGAGTAGTACAACACCGTGCACGAATTGAGCCTTAGTAAGTAGTGATATTTTTGTCGCATAATTATCAATCAAAAGTCTGAAAATCTGCGGGTCAGCAAGTGAGAATACCTGGTTGACGACTGCCAGCCCTAACGCCAAAAAAAGCGTCTTTTTGTATTTGAGCACGTAAGAATATAAAAGTTTCATATAGCTACGGTAACACGAAAATTGAATTTTAAAAAATAAACCCCGAACGTATTACCATTCGGGATTTATAAGCACTACTATTATATTTAATAACTATTATTCAAAAGCGTGGCCAAAAATGAAAGATGTAATTTCATTTTTTCATGATACTCTTCCGTGATTTCATACTTAGTAACCACGCCATAAATAATCTGCTCACTATCTTTAAAGGAATCTTCTGTTTCCATAAGAACACCTCTTGAGTATGTGAGGAGCGCTTTTGTTTCTGCATCCGGTCTTATTTTTGATAGCATCGAACAATTTTCTTTGAGATCCTTCATTTGATTTTTCAACTCAACAATATCTGGAGCAGATTCAAGCGAGAACAGATTCGTAGGATCGACGTATGTGACGACCATCTTTTGCTTGCCGGCACTATCCACAACATACATAACCTCGTTGATAGCGTGGTCAAATAGTCCAAGAGTATGCATATAGGCAAAAGAAGTATGAAGATTGATATCTTTCAAAACGTTGAATGCTGCGGCATTTATTATTGAAAAATGCGAACAGACACCCTTGCCTTGAGCAAATATATCTTCTACATACTTTCCTTCAAATCCGCCCCAACTGAGCGCATATGTCGAATCGTACTTCATAACCTCAGTAGTTATTTTGCCACAGAGAAAGATAAGATCATGAATCGTCAGCCCTACAATGGAATCAATCGGAAACCCTATTTTTTCTGCAACTTTGACTACTTTTTTCCTAAAATCGTCACGATTTTTAATGAGAGTACTTGGTAGGCGATCAGCGACTGCTTCAATGTATTCAGGAAATGTGGTGTCCGGAACCAACCGTATCCGTCTATCCCACAGAGGAGCTTGTGCTGAAGCACGGATATAATCAATATACTCCTCAAACAGACTATCCATTACCAATTGGTAAAAATCAATCGACATATATTTTTCAAGATATGGATTGTTTTTAATTGGATTTTCTCCAACTTTTCCCTTGGGATAAAATTCCGCAAAATACATTTTCTTTAACTCAGCATTTTTTTGAGCAATGGAGTCATTTGCATACAACATGCAGACAATCACGGTAAGAATTACTGTGTATAGTTTCATAATAGTTATATTTGAATGTACACCTGTCTTTTTTAGAACTGTTAAGACAGAAAATCAGGCTTTGGCTCATGGCCGATACTATTGCGAAATTATCATGAAATTATGAATCTGTCAATGCTTGGGAATAATCCCTTCGAGCTGTAATTGCACTTTTGCCGCCGATATGATATAGTTAGTCTACCTAACTATTAGATACATAAATAAACATATGTCTACACACAAACCCACGTCGGGTCACGAGCCCTCCCTTGAAGAAGTACTCTTCGCCTTCCGAAACAAAATGAAGGAAGTGATGCGTAAAGAATCAGAAGGTCTTAAGTGTCCCGTTGCACAATTAGATACACTCACCTTTATCGCTGAAAGCGGTACCCCTTCGATGAAGGAGATTGCCCAGCACTTAAAGATTACTCCCCCTTCTGCGACCGCGATCATCGAGACGATGCAGAAGAACAAGCTTGTCACTCGAGTCTTGAACGACAAGGACCGCCGAACCATACGCATCGCACTCACCGCGAAAGCATGGAAATTATTCAAAAATCTCCATGAACGCAAACTCTCAGCCTTCGCCACAATGATTTCCAAATTGGGCCGTGACGAGCAAAAACAATTTATCAGATTACTTGCTATTTTAATTAAAGATTAATTCAAAGAACTATATGAAACAGAAATTTAAGAATATCCTTTCAAACCCGAAACGCACAACTCTAGTTGCACTCATTATCGCTATTGCACTCGGTGCGTGGAGTGCATATGCACACAACAAAACTATGTCAGCATTATTTGCAAAGATCGCCCAGGATCAAGCCTCTTTTGGCACCACACCAGTGATTGGCTCACACCAAGATCTCACACTCGCCTTTCCTGTTGGTGGTCGTATCAAAAGTGTCTCGGTGAAGATCGGTGATAAAGTCACCGCCGGTACCGTACTTGCCAGTCTTGATGCAGAAAATGTTATTGGTGCAATGAACCAAGCCAAAGCTGCCTACACGGCCGCACAAACTGCGTACGACAAACTCGTCAATGGAACATCAACTCCAGATATTGATATTGCCAAAGTTGCTCTCGCAAACGCAAAGAGTGCACAGACAAATACCATCGCTCAGCAAAAAGTACTCGTAGATAATGCACACCGCACGATGCTCAATTCTGGTCTCGCAGCTATTCCTGCAGTACAAAGCAATTCACAAATAATTTCACCAACCATTTCAGGAACATACACTGGTGCCACTGAAGGCGTCTACACAATTTCTGTGTATGCGACTTCTGATGGAAATTATTTTTCATTCACTGGTCTTGAAGATGGATCTGGCCAAGTGAGTGCCGTCGCAACACCACTAGGAACTCGTGGACTCTACATTAGCTTCCCGTCCAATTTCACTCTCGCTTCAAATACTGTCTGGACCGTATCGATTCCAAACACTCAATCTGCAACATACCTCACCTACTACAACGCCTACCAATCAGCACTCCAAGCACAGACACAAGCAATAGCTGCTGCACAAGGTGCAGTTGATGCAGCGCAGGCAAATCTTGATCAGAAACTCGCGAGCGCACGATCGGAAGATTTAGCAATCGCAAAAGCACAAGTAGAAAGTACCCAAGGTGCACTCCAGATTGCACAAGGCGCATACAACAATACAATCATCACTGCCCCTGTCGATGGCACGATTACAAGCGTTTCAATTACTGCCGGACAAATCGCGACCGCCAACACTCCTGCAATTGAACTTTTGTCGAATTAATTTCACTATTAAAAAATATATGCACGAAGAACAAAAACCAAAAAAAGAAAGTATGTTTAAAAAACCAGGAACCCAGAGCATTATCGGTGTTGCGCTTGTCGCAATACTTCTCGGTGGATTCCTCTATTGGCAATCAAATCACGGCACACTCTTGATTGAGAATTCAGAGATCAGTGCTCCACTCATCAATCTTTCTGCAAACACCGCCGGCACATTGAATGCACTCTATGTTCACGAAGGAGATGTCATCCCTGCGAATACTCCCGTAGCTCTTGTCGGCGCAGGCACTATCACTTCAAAACAAAGTGGTATTGTTGTCAGCGTGCAAAATAGCATCGGCACCTTCTTTGCTCCAGGTCAGACTATAGTTTCAATGGTGCACCCTGAAGATTTGCGTGTAGTGGGCGCGATTGATGAAAATAAAGGTCTCGATCAATTGAAGCCAGGTCAGCCAGTACTATTTACCGTCGATACTTTCGGTAGTAAGACATATGTTGGATCACTAGAAAGTATCAGTCAGACTTCAGTCGATACTGGTGTCATCTTTTCGATCTCTGATAAACGTCCAACGAAAAAATTTGATGTTAAAGTGCGCTTCAATGTCGCCGACTATCCAGAACTCAAAAATGGTATGTCCGCGAAAATTACTGTCTATATAAAGTAACCTATGGATACTCCACCGAAGAACAATCTCCGTTGGTGGATCCTGCTCACCGTCATCATTGGTACCTTCTTAGGAAGACTCGACCAGACGATCGTGAACTTGGCACTGCCAAAAATAATCGACGACTTCGGCATCACCGTTTCAGCGGCCGGATGGATTGCAACCGCATATATTCTTGCGAATGCTATTTTCGTACCGATTTGGGGAAAATTGGGTGACACACTTGGCCGCAAGAAAGTCTACATCCTTGGATTCGGTCTTTTTATTTTCGGTTCAGTACTCGCTGGATTCGCGTGGAATCTTACCTCCATGATTATTTTCCGCGTCATTCAAGCGATTGCCGGTTCGGCCGACTACCCTACTGCAATGGCGATTATTGCCGTGACGTTTAAAGAAGGAAAAGAACGCGCACAAGCGCTCGGTATTTGGTCATCATCATTTGCGGCAGCGACCGTCTTCGGCCCACTCTTGGGTGGACCACTCATCGACAACTTCGGATGGCGTTCCGTATTTTTAGTCAATCTTCCTATCGGAATTTTGGGCATCTATATGGCGCTTCGCTTCATCAATGAATCTCGTGCAGCAGTCAAAACAAAATTCTTCGACTGGTGGGGTGCACTCTCATTGGGCGGAATGCTCTCAGCGCTCGTGCTCGTACTCGACAAAGGACCAGACTGGGGCTGGCTTTCATCTGGTAGCATGATCTGCTATTTCTTCGTCGTCGTACTCTTTGGACTATTCATACGTATTGAACATCGCGTTCCTGAGCCGATTGTGGATTTGAAATTCTTTAAAATTCCAGCATTCATAAACGCACTCTTCAACAACTTCGTCGTCTTCATGGGCATGATGGGCGGCGTCTTTCTCATACCTGTTTTCGCACAAACATTCTTGGGCTACAACGCGACTGAATCTGGCTATCTTTTTATCCCGATGGCTGCAGCCATCATGGTGGGAGCACCACTCGGAGGATTCCTTATGGGAAAAGTAGAATCTCGATACGTCATTTTTTGGAGTACTATCGTTGCTGCAGTGGGAATATTTATGTTCACCACACTTGATGTGAAATCCACCGCACTCGATATTATGATTCCACTTTCAATCATGGCATTCGGATTGGGCTTCGGAATGGCGCAACGTACCAACGTCATCGCCTCGGCAGTACCACAGAGTGAAATCGGTGTAGCTTCATCAATCTTAGCCCTCGTACGCAACACCGCTGGTGCATTCGGTATTGCTATCTTTGCCACTATTTTAAACAATCGCATCACCTCAAATGTACTCACCATCAATAGCTTCAGTAAGATAAGTACTCACAATCCAATTGAAATAAAAAAATATGTTGGACTCATCTCGCTGAAAGCGCAGATCAACGCATATGATTATGTATTCTTGATCGCCGCACTCTTTATCTTTGTCGGTGCATTCGCCTCCCTCTTCCTTAAATTCAAACGAGAACGCACTGATATCAAAGTGCACGTGGAATAAAAAACAGAAATCCGCTAACGCAGATTTCTGCTGTTAGCGGATTAATTTAAAAATTATTCTCATGAAGGACTCATCTGTGGAACCGGTCCCGCATGTTGAAATACCTTACTCATTTTGCTGACAAATTCTTTTATCTTATTGCGTTTCATTCGGTTTGGTGTACATGCAATAAAATAGAGCATCGCGATAAGGATAAAAACACTCATTATAGAAGCTTGATACATCATGAAATGACTTATGTTTGCTTTGTTATGCCAGTCTTCTTTAAAAATAAAGTGTAGGCATTTACGTGGCATTTCAATACCTGCAAACATAGGTAAAACAATAAATGATAACAAGCGAAAATCTGCATCAGCGACAGCCCTGATATTTTTGAATTCAGGATTCTTTTGGCATCTTTTTTCAACAGCGCTGATAATACGATTGTGTAAATACGCAAGAATTGCAACTAATACAAAATACGTAAGAAGATACGATGTGTCGCCTGTCGTAAAAGTGTATCCTAAAATGGCTGTGACTAAACTGACAACCAAAATAGCTAAGCAGATTCGTGCTAAAAAGAAATTATCTTTAGCAAATGTTTTTTGTGACCAATCACTTATAGATTGGAATTTTGAAAGAATGAATGCATCGAAGTCATCCAGAAAGTCTACTCTAGTCATAATACATGGGGTTTAGGGGTTAGATGTTTTATTTTATTCTGCCCCAAAATAGCACAGAAAAATGGTTTTGTAAATAATTTATCTGCTTTTGAGTTGTTTGCGGATTTCTTTGTGATTCGGAATCGTCTTAGCAACTAAATTCCAGAAATTCTTGGAGTGATTGAATTCTTTGA
>JAHFNN010000037.1 GCA_023267315.1 Candidatus Nomurabacteria bacterium
GCGGAGGCATGTTTTTCTAGTAAGAAAAAGCCGAGCCGGGGTCGAGGAAATTTTTGTTCGACGGAACAAAAATTATCCGTGACCACGAATATACTACTCCTGTAAGGAGAGGTGCTGTACTAGCAGATTTACCAGAATTATTATAAACACCCCCTACTTCACTTTTCTGACCGCCACAATAGATAGTATTAATATTGCCGTGAAGAAAATAAATCCATACGCGCATGTTGATAGTCCAAGTCGCCCTGTAATTGCCGAGTTCATAAATTCTTGGACAAGAAAATTTCCAGAAAAAAGGAATCCTAGAAAAGAAATGCCCATAGTTGCCCGAAACGCTTTTTTCACAGAAAAAGAACCAACGATAGCAGTAAGCGTCACAATGAACAAAGCAAGATACATCACAAATCCATACCAGCACGCCGGATATCCCAAGAAATATGGACATGCCTCCCCCAACGCACAAGTATTAGTAAAAAGTTTAATTGCACTCAAATAGCCAGAAAACATAAGCCCAGCTAAAGAAAGCATCGAAAGTAAACGAGTTATTAATTTTGATAGATTTATTTGTTCCATATAAAATATTATATGACTCTAATTTTTTTACACAATTGTTTTATAAACTTAGGGCGAATAACTCTACTCCCTATTCCCCTTTTATTCCTGGATATCCTTTTGCTGTCACCCACAATCCTTCAAAAAGAGCACTGATGGCATCCTTGTGCTCTTGCGACGTAACTAAAATAGCATAGGAATTTTTAAACGATGAAACATAGAGCGTTTTATCATCAAAAAGAAACATTGTGGTTTTAAGTTTACCCTTCATAATTTCAGGCAACATGCGCACTTCCGATAAACTTGTGTAATATTTTTTAAATTCATCTGATGCAATCGGTACCTCCCAGAGATTTCTGGTCTTAATGTCACGGTGGCGACGCTCTTCAATATATTTTCGTAAAAAATCTTCTCCAAAACCCCAGAAAAATGTATTTTCCGGAACAATAAGATCAACACGGCGTCCTTTGGCATACATGACATCCATAACAACATGCTTGACCGCATCAACCCCCTCAAAGAATGATACTGCCGGCTTTTCAATCTGAGCACTCAAAGAAGAAGCAAAACTAGGGAGAAGCTCGCCGATTTCCTCTGTAAGCAAAACAGCTTCATCCTCCTTCTCTTTCGCAATAGCTACAAGACGTTCAAATGGACTTAGAATAAATGTACTATCACCTTCTTTACCTGAATGTGAAATGAGCCCTCTTTTTTCAAGAGAATTTAATGCGTAGTAAATAGTTGGGCGTTTCATCTTGGTCGTTTTCAAAAGATCACGAGCAGTGCGTGCCCCTGCGACCATACGCAAATAGACCGTAATTTCTGAGTCTGAAAAGCCTAATTTTTTTAGATATAATTCTGGTTGATTCATATTTGTCTAACGGTTATTATACACTATTAAACAATATGATGCAAAAAGCTAATCTATGTATGAATTAAAAACTACATACTATGGAAAAAGCTCTTTTAGAAGCAATTCCCCTTCTTTCTTTGGGAATACAATTATCGGGATTGTGGGTGCTAGCAGATTTCTTCACGGGTATTATCCACTGGTGGGAAGATACCTACGGAAATCCGTCATGGCCAATTATCGGAAAACATATCATTAAACCAAATCTAGATCATCACCGAAATCCACGACTCTTACTCAAGGGAAGTTACTGGAATCGAATTAATACCTCAGTCTATGCAGCATGCGTCATTATTCTTCTTTGCTGGCTGTGTGGTTGGCATTCATGGAGGATGATCGTCTGTGTACTCTTTTGTAGTCAGGGTAATGAAATCCATGCAATGGGCCACCGAAGTGATGCAGAAAATGGATCCATTATCTGCTTCCTTCAACGGATGGGTATTATCCAAAGAAGGAAAACACATGGGTGGCATCATAAAGCACCATATGACACTAATTTTTGTGTCATGACTGAATTTGTAAATCCCCTGCTCAATGTGCTTGGATTCTGGAATGGCTTGGAGTGGTGTGTTAGGAAACTATTCCGTATCTCTGTATTGCGAGGATCAGCTACCCGAGAAGGAATTTAAGAAAAGTAATTGCAATAAAAAAAGTTCATGTAGCAAAAAGCACATGAACTTTTTTATTTTCAAATACTCTTCCGATAATGCAAAACACCCTCAATCGAGGGTGTTTTGTGATAAAGCTATTCTAAAACTAGTTTGTTGAAGAAATAATAGCTGTTTCAGGTGGAATTTCTGTTCCAGGTGCAGCAACAGTAATACGTTGTGTTGTTGCATCTCTCATGATAGTAAATCCTGTATCATAGTTTGTCATGTCTGTATATTGCGCACCAGCGGCTGAAGGGTCAACCTGAAGGCTTGAGATATACGTAGGCACGATACATGATCCAATATCATAACCGCCTGATCCACTCTTTAGTTCAGTTGCAGTTGTTGGAATTGTTCCAGCTGCACACGTGAATACGCCTTTGTTGTCTGCCATATTTTGACCGATAGCGTTCAAAATCTGACTGACTGCAGTACGTCGTGTTGTGTTTCGAGCTTGTGCAAACTGACGAGCTGGGTTAATCGCGATGATAACAACAGCTGCCAAGATTGCAATAATACCAATAACCACCAAAAGTTCGATAAGTGTAAATCCTTTTTTATTTAATGTTTTGATCATATTTTTTTAAAATAATTTTCAATTTTCGACCTTTGTATTTTAACAGTTAAAATTATATCACACATACACCATCGCAAATGGTGGTTATCCCCAAGCGGTATTTTATGGATTTTCCAACCACGTATCTATTGTGATTGTTGGCGGAGTTTGTACTGGTGGAATGACCGGAGGTGGAGGTGGTAGGTCATCATTGTTAATGATACACGTCTGTGTTGCACCAGCAACGATAGTACCAGAACAAGCTGGGTCGAGTGATTCACTATATCCAGACACAAGACCTTCGGTAATAGTGTATGCACCAGGATCCACTTGGATATTTGTTCCTGGAGATGCTACACCGGTAAAACTCGTTTGAGAAGGATTTACCGCGCTCACATTTATTGAGAAGTTAGCAGCTGTCGCGGTTCCAGAATTATTATTGGTGACATTGGTTATAACAATTAAGTTTGCATGTGTCGGTGGAGGTGGTTGAACAACACCAATCGCCGGACAGACAAGTTTTCCAATATCCTGAAATATTGTAGCCATATCAGCAGAGGTCGGAGCATCAAATGAATATCCACTTCCGGAAGAAAGGCTGGCTAGAAACGTCGCCCCTGCTGGATCCCCGAAATGAATCGTAAAGAGTTTCGTCCCACTATTTTTTGCGGTATTCGCAGCAGTTGTTACTGATGCTTGCGTATCAGTAGGAACGCCATCGGAAATAACAATCAATACTTTTTGTTGTGATGGATTGTGTCGCGAACTATTCAATTCAGTATTACCAGCTGTAATATCTGAAGAAATATGGGATCCTGCCCCACTACTACTTGTCTTCATCATAGTATCAATCGCACGATAGAGGCCTGTACTTGGTGTTGAATAATATACCGTGACCGTCACATAATCGAGAGAGATTGTTCCACTTGATGAACTATTCGTAAGTCGCAATAGGAAATTAGTATTTGAAAAATCAGTGACCGCCCATGTCCTATTCCATGTATCTGAAGCAGAACCAAGAAGAGTATCGGCTTCGACTGACGTTGGAGTCATTGTCTTCGCACCGGCGCCAGTCGTCCAACTCGTTCCATTATTCCATGACAAAGCAGCACCGAGACTACTCTGTGGAGTGTAATTCACCACAACATATATTTGTGTAACAGCTACAGTACCAGTACTACTTGTTTTAATGACACCAAAATGTGAAGTCCAACTATTCACTTCCGCAAGAGTCCATGCGGCACTCGTGAATGGGTTTGTAGTCATCTGATTGGTGTAGGCAGTGTAGGTGTTGGTTAATGTGATGTTTGTTGCACTATCTCGAAGATTGTTGTTCCCATTCCCCTTCTCTGTTCTAAACTTAATCGTCGGAGTTCCACTAGAAGCTTTTGCATAGGCAACTACAGAAATTGAATTAATCGTCGAACCAGCTGGAACTCCTGCATTTGCGAAAACATATGTTTGCGCATTATTCAAGGTGGTATCTGAAATATAATTCGTATCACCATCATTTGCGGTTATATCAGTGACTTTGTTTGCTGACCCAACAGCAGTCCATGTATTGTAATTGCTCGTAGCAGTCGGGAGTAAATTACTCGTATCAGTTGCTGAGACAGAAGTCTTTGCATCAACAACTACTCCAATCCCAGAAATAGTAGCACCGGCGGGCACACTCAATCCAAAATTCTTGTATACCTCTTGATGACCGTTTGTCGCATCAGTTGCAAAAATACCATCATTAATTAATGCATTAGTAGGATTTGTCCATTGATTTGGAGTGCCAGTCGCCGTTGCCGGATTCGGGCCCAATGTTACTGTGGTACTTTTTGTTCCGTAATTATTCGTAAGTAATCCGGTAGGTTGACCATTTGTTCCATCAGGAACCGAAGCAGGATTAGTACCATTCACGTACAATCCACCCATACTTCCCACCCCCACCAGCGGCAATGATGTCACTGTTGAATACAAGTCCAGTAATGACGATGCAGCAATTCCTTCATTTATCGGATCTTGAGCATTACCAAAAAGACTTCCTGTTCTATCGAGCATCATCACTGTATCAGCACAGCCCGGGGTCGGCGGAGGATTATCATCATATACAACAGTACAAGTCTTTGTGTCTCCAGCGGCTAAAGTAACAGCCCCACCCGCACAACCCGAATCCCATGAGGACACAGAGTACCCGGACATATCTGCGGAACTTACCGTATATGTTCCTGCAATAAGTCCCGTTTTAGGAGATCCTGAAATTTGATTTGCACCATTAATTGAGAGTACAAAATCTGAAGGCTGTTTTGTACCACCATTATTATTAATAACATTTGCAATCACTGTAAGGGTTGCTGTTGTTGGTTTATCATTTATAGTAATAGTACAAACATTAGTATTATCTCCAGCTACAATTCCAGAAATAGAACAGTTGGTGCCAACGGGAGCAGAATAATTGCTTGGGATTGTGGTAGAAATACTCGCACTAAAACTCCCCGGATCTATATATACGGGGGTACCATTTGAATCACCATTAAACGTGACTGGATTTGCACCCGAAGCACTAATATTTACAATAAAATCAGATGCAGTTTTTGTCCCTCCATACATATTGTTCACCAACACACGAACAAGCACTACCGCCTGAGATGGAGTGAGGTTTGACGAGCTCACTGTTGTTCCAACAGACAGATTGGTAAATGTATTTAAAAAATCAGCACTAGTTGAAATTTGCCGATGAGTACCAGAACTTGTAATGCCGGCGATTAAACAATCATCAGAACCAAGGACCACTTTTTCTGGATACAAATAAGAAGTTGATGAACCCTGCGTCAGTCGTGACATAGCCAGATTCGTGCACGATTCAGCAAGTGCATCACTTTGCAATTTTGTCTGTGCTTCAAGAATATTAAAACGGGTGAAATACCCACTCATACCAAGTGTTACCGAAAGCGCAATTAAGATCAGAGAAATAATAATGACTCCCATCAAGGCCATATACCCTCCTTCACTTTGTTTGTATCGTAAATTTGTTCGCATATTATTTTCGTATATATTTTGTGGAATTAAAATTCTGGCTGAAAATTTTTCCATCATTCGTCGTAGTGGTAATTGTCAGACTACTTTTTACCAACTGGCTTGTAGAGGAAATTTGATTATCAAAAAGCACATTACTAATCTTCACGTTATTATTATTTAAAATAATGGGAGCTGTATTCCCATAGGTAATTACCAAATTATTTCCAGAGAGTGAAATACCGACGGTAGATCCATCAATTTTGGTTACCAATAAATTTGATGATGGTGTTCCAGGAACAGGACTCTGTATAGCGCTCGTACCACTAATCACCCAATTGATTTTACTCATCAAAAAATTACCTTCGTCATACACCAAGAACATCGATTGATTGTGATTATTGGAAGCAATTAAATTATATGCGGCAAGGACTCCACCACCCATGAGAATAGCAAATAATCCTACGTAGATAATTACTTCTAATAATGTAAATCCTTTGTTTTTCATATTATTGCGCTGATACTACTGTTATATATCCCCTCCCCGCTGAATCATTTGAGGCGACATAAATATTATTACCTTCACAATCAAGTACCGATGCTGGATTACCAAGCGTGATCGGCGATCCGGTAGCATTTGTAATATGAAGCGGATCCGCGATGTTTAAAATCTGAAGTTGTCCGGATGATGTAGCTAAAAACGCTAAGGTATTCCTGACCGCAAGACCCACGACATCCGTTGAACCAGTGACATCAAAACTTCCCTCTTCTGAAACAGCATTCGGATTAGAAGTATCAAGCATATAAAACTCATTGGTTCCGCCAGTTCTACCGAGATATGCGGTATTATTTAATACAAAAATATGATTGCCTTGATTTGAGTTACCACTCGGTGGATACGCTGATATATATTTTCCAACTTTAACAGGACTGGCTGGATTAGAAATATCGAAAATCTTAATATTTTCAGTGTCACCACTTGCAACATACATTAAATTATCATGGAGATACATATCACGAACTCCGCTACCTATCTCTGCTGACCCAAGTGTATGAGGATTAAGTGGATCTGAAACATCAATCGTATAAAATTCAGGACCCGAGCTATTATTAGCAAGACCTAGATATACAATCCCCTCTTTATAAAAAATACTTGTAGCTGCAACATTTGCTGATACTTGAAATGTTTTGATGAGCTTAGGAGGATTATAGGTGATATCAAAAATCTGCAATTGTGAACCACCCGAGAGTGCACTGATAGTGTACGCATACGTCTGCCCAACATGAAGCGCAGCTAATCCTGTTGCGGTCGTCGCATCATTATCGACACTACCTAAAAGTGTGGGACTTGTCGGAGTCGCAAGATTTAAGACAAAAAATGTTTTTTGTTTCTTGGTAACACCAACAGAATTAGAAGAATCTGCAGTGATATATAACTTTCCTAGATACGCATCAAGCCCTGTAATTGTATAGATTCCATTTGAATCTGTTGGCAACTCAGCAGGCCAGAGACTCGCTAAGGCAAATGTGTGCACTTGGGGACTATTCCAGTTGCCAGAGAGTACAAAACTACAGGTATTTGAAGCTGGACCATTTGCTAAATTGGTCACCAGACTATAGAGATCAACTTTTTTTTCTCCATTTTGCCAAGTCACTTCTGCTGAAATTTTCTTTGTAATTGCATCGACTTCTGTGACCGTAAGTTGTTTTGTAAAAATACCATTAGTCTCAGTCTTATTCTGCACTAAATCAAAATCAATTTTTGCAGAATTCTTAGCCTCTTCCAATAACGCCTGTGCTTCATTTAATCCATCATTACCATTTTTACTATCAATCATAAAAGACTGACTACTAAACGAAACAATAATCACGGCGGAAAGCGTAACGGTAAGTACCGCTGTTGCAATCAATATCTCTAAAGTTGAAAATCCTTTTTTTGTCATAATTACCAACTAATTCCTCCTTCGGAGTTTATTGTAATAGTGTAAAGATGTTTCGCATTATCAGATATTTCAATCGAGCCAGTACTATTTCCACCCAAATTTACCTTACCGGTCAGTTGATCAAAAGCAATTTCAGAAACAGGGTTTGAATTCGTGGTTAGATAAAACAACTGATAATTTACACCAATATCCTGATTGAATGGATCTGTGGGGTTATACTGCGCCCCTTGAAAAAGTACGTACTTCTGTATTTCATGTGTCGCAGAATCGTATATGATTTTTACTCCATGCGGAACGCCCGTTGTACAGGTACCACCAAAACAGACGTTGTTCACTGCTTCGTTGCGAGCTTTCAAAAGAATAGATGTGAGGAGATTACGTTGACTTGCTGTACCATAACTGAAATAACTTTGTATTGAAATAAAAAAACCGCCACCGAGGATTACCAGCATGATTGCTACAACTATTATAATTTCAAATATGGTAAATCCTTTATTATGCATAACAATACACGCAAAACTTACGCACTACTTCATCAAACTTTGAGTAACCCCATAAATAGGTTTGATGATTGAGATAACAACAAACCCCACAAGCACGCCCATAAAGAGAAGCATTACCGGCTCAATAGTACTCGAGAGATTTTTAGTAATTTCGTCCACTTCTCCCTCATAAAAATCAGCGAGGTAGAAGAGGTTTTCATCAAGTTTTCCAGTATTCTCGCCGACCTCAATCATGCGCGCAACTGTCGGTGGAATAATTTTTGGATGCACTTCAAGATACTTATGGAGCTGCTCTCCTTTTTTCAAATCCTCCGCAGCCATAAGAAGCGCCTTGTGATACACCGTATTTGATACTGATTCAGCCGTCAGTGTTACCGCTTCGACAATCTTGATTCCACTCTTTAAGAAAACACCGATCGTGCGTGTGATCATCGCCATGTTGTATCCTATAGAAATTTTACCGAAAATAGGCAATGCGAGTATTGTGCGATCGTATGCATACCGAACTGCAGGAATTCTAATAAGAAACATAAATAGTAAAATAATTCCGATAATTCCTCCTCCAAGAAGCA
>JAHFNN010000038.1 GCA_023267315.1 Candidatus Nomurabacteria bacterium
TTTACGTATTTGATTGCCGGCCAGTGACTCCATCCAAGGAAAAGAATCCACGGCATAATGATACTCAGTAAGAATATCTTTACTTGTACGGCTACGGAGGTAGAAAGCGGAGGTTCCTGTAATTTCTTCCCACAATTCGAACAGAAATACGCCGTCGCTAAAACACTCTGATGACATTGCGGGCATATTGGAGAAATTTGTTGCGCAGGTATTTGTTCCATATCTATAAGTATATATTTAGTAATTAATAAATCCTACTATTTAATTTGTGTTACAATAAATGTACATATGTCACCGATTCAAAATCAAAATAAAAAAAAGAAACCATTCTATAAACGAACGTGGGTCATCGTGACCGCGGTTCTTGTCGTCATCATATTTGTACTGATATGGCGCTCGGCTCACAAGAGTATCCCGGTGCAATTGATACCAGTGAAGACTGGCACGATTACTGAAACTGTCTCCGTGACAGGGAATACCACTCCAATACAGAGCGTGTCACTCGGATTTCAAAATAGCGGGACGATTGGGCGTGTTTCCTATGATGTCGGATCACATGTTTCTGCTGGTACGGTTATCGCTGCACTAAATACCGGTGACTTGTCTGCCACACTCAAACAAGCACAGGCGAACTACACGAAACTCTTAAGTGGTGCGACTGGTTCTGATATTGATGTTGCGAAGGCTGCGGTTGCAACAGCACAGACAAACAAAGATTCTGTGATGGTTCAACAAACAACAGCCGTGGATAATGCGTATCGCACACTCTTGAACTCTGGACTTGCAGCGATTCCTTCGGTTAGTGGTGTGGGCACGATAATTTCTCCGACGATTTCTGGTACATACACCGGTACCGAAGAAGGAGCATATACAATCACCACATACTCTGGTGCTAATGGTAATTATTTTTCTTACTCAGGTCTTGAAAATGGTACGGGTTCGGTTAGTCTTCAAGCGGTACCATTGGGTACGCGAGGACTTTTCATTCAATTCCCAAGCGGTTTCAATTCGACTACAAACATGTCATGGGTTGTCTCGCTTCCAAATACACAGGCAAGCACGTATCTTACAAATTATAATGCGTATCTCGCGGCGAAAAGCACGAAGCAACAGCTCGTGGATAATGCCATTGCTCAATACAATCAGGCGATCGCATCACTTGCTGCAACACAGTCCACCGCTCGACCAGAAGACTTGCAGATCGCACAAGCACAGGTAGATAGTGCACAAGCAAAATTAAATAACTCATTCATCATTGCGCCGATTTCCGGAGTCATCACACAACAAGATGCAAAAGTGGGACAAGTCGCAACACCAAGCGCGCCACTGGTTACGATTATTTCTGACGGCAAGTTTGAAGTCGATGCGCAGGTGCCTGAAACTGATATCGGTAAGCTTGCAGTTGGAAATGTCGTAAAGATGAAGTTTGATGCATTTTCTGGAGAAACATTTTTGGGAAAAGTATTTTATATCGATCCAGCAGAAACAATCTCGCAAGGTGTTGTGGATTACAAGATTAAAGTTTCATTTGATACTCCTGACTCACGTATGAAAAGTGGACTCACTGCCAATCTTGATATTGAAACCAAGACTAATACAAATGTATTGATACTTCCGCAGTACGCGATACTGGTCAATGATAGCGGAGCTTTTGTCGAAACATTGAATGCGGATAAGAGAACGACAACTCAAGTGCCGGTCAAATTGGGCATTCAGGATCAGAATGGAAATGTTGAAATACTCTCCGGAGTCACGGATGGGGAAGAAGTACTCAACATCGGACTCAAACCAATAGGGAAATGATTAATGTAATAGATTTACAAAAAGAATTTTTGGAAGGAGAAACGCCGACTCCGGCGCTTCGAGGTGTTACGTTTTCAATTGCAAAAGGAGAATTTGTATCGATCATGGGCCCGTCTGGTTCGGGTAAATCAACACTGATGCATCTCTTGAGTTTCCTCGATCGTCCGACTGGTGGCACGTATACTTTCTTCGATAAGAGTATTGATGATATGACTGACATTGAACTCGCGCATGTCCGTAATAAGGATATGGGGTTCGTGTTTCAGTCATTTAATCTGCTCGCGAAGCTTACCGTGTACGACAATGTGGAGATTCCACTTTTATATTCTGATGTCGCACCAGCACAGCGTCGCGCGCTCATAGAAGAAGCAGTGCGTTCTGTCGGACTGGAAGAAAAATTGTATGTTGAAGCAGGACGACTCTCGGGCGGACAGAAACAGCGTGTGGCAATCGCTCGTGCACTGGTCACTGAGCCGAATGTCATTTTTGCCGATGAGCCGACAGGCAACCTCGATTCAAAATCTGGTATTCAAGTGATGGAAATTTTAGCTGACCTACATGAAAAGGGTCGCACGATAGTATTAGTGACACACGAGACACGCACTGCTGAATTTGCGGATCGAATTATTTATCTTGAAGACGGTTTGATAAAAAGTGATACCGAAGTGGAAAAGTCGAACATTAGTAAAGAAGCTCCACTCAAATAATCTATGATTTTTAGAGATGCAGTACAAACAGCAACACGAAGTCTACGCCATGGAAAAATGCGCTCGATTCTTACCATGCTTGGTATTGTCATTGGTATTGCATCCGTGATTATTTTGATGTCGATCGGCAAATCAGCGCAAGATTACATTCTCAATCAGGTGCAGAGTGTGGGATCAAATCTAATGTTTGTGATCCCAGGTGGCTCGAACAATGGCCGGCTTTCATCACCAGCTGCGTCACAGGGGATTGTTATCACGACACTCAATGAACGAGATGTGACTGCACTTTTGCGTGAACCATCTATCAGTGCGGTAGTGCCAGAAGTTCGCGGGCAGGCGGACGTGATTTATGGAGATAATGATGTGGTGGAGGGATATGAAGGAACGACCGCAAATTTTTTCACAGTGCGAAATATGCAACTTGAAAAAGGATATCCATTCACGCAAAATGATGTTGTTTCAGAAAATCATGTCGCGGTCATTGGTAACGAACTTGCAAAAACTCTCTTCGGGCAATTCGTTGATCCAATCGGAAAATTTATCCGCTTGAAAAATGTAAGTTTCCGTGTCGTCGGTGTGCTTATTCCAAAAGGTACGGGGGTGGGAGGCGTTGATATCGACAATCTTGTTATCATTCCGACGACTGTTGCTCAGCATGAACTTTTAGGTATCAATTATTACAATGATTTGAATGTGCAAGCCAATGATGCGTATGATATTAATTTTGTAAAATCACGACTCGCATTTGTCTTGCAGCACAATCACGGCATCACCAATTCTGCAAAAAATGATTTCACGATTCAAACACAGGCAGATATCTTGTCGATTTTAGGCAGTATCACTTCGGTCCTCACGTTATTTCTTGCTGCAGTCGCTTCAATATCGCTTGTCGTCGGAGGTATCGGTATCATGAATATCATGTTGGTGGCGGTGACAGAGCGCACGAAAGAAATTGGACTTCGTATGGCTGTGGGCGCAACCAATCGTGATATTCTCGAACAATTTTTGATTGAATCAGTCTTTTTGTGTTTCTTTGGTGGAATCATTGGGATTGCGATGGGTGCGATCGTGGTGACGGGAATCTATTTCTTAGTCACTGGGTTTACGACAGTCGCGTGGACTTTTGCTTTTCCAATCTCAGCGGTGGTACTCTCGCTCGTCGTTTCGACGGTGGCTGGTATTGCCTTCGGAATATATCCTGCACGTAAGGCTGCACGTAAAAATCCGATTGAAGCACTCAGATACGAATAGAACCACTTCCATTTTTACGTAACTAACTCTCAGAGTATCTCCCTCACAAGAGGCGATAGTGCTATTATCCTACCTTTCCTACTTGTAGGATTGTAATAGGTTTGGTATACTTACGGCATATGACTAAGAAAGTATGTGGGGATAAGGATTTTTATGGGGCGACCACCATCGGCGAGAAAGGCCAAGTGGTTATTCCCGCCGAAGCCCGAGAAGCAATGGGTCTTAATAAAGGCGACAAACTTCTCGTGTTTGGTACGGGGAACGATATGATTACGTTTACTAAATTATCAAATCTCGAAAAATTCGCGACGAATCTTTCGAAAAAATTGGAGTCAGTCAGAACTATTATTAAAAAATCAGAGAAATAAAAATATGGAAAAATACAAAGAAGTAGTATCACAGGACGTTATCAATACAACAATCGAAGCACTCAAAGGTCATAATATCAATGCGATGTATGTGGCGACAGGGGAAGAGGCGAAAAATAAAGTACTCGAAATGATTCCAAAAGGTGCAGAAGTGATGACAATGACTTCAATCACGCTTGAGACGATTGGTTTGGCAAAAGCAATCAACGAAAATCCTGATTATGTTTCTATTCGCGCAAAATTTGCAACGTTGGGTGATGACCGAGCGTCAGTGCTTGAAAAAAATAGATTGGGTGCGGCTCCTGAATGGACATTTGGAAGTGTGCATGCAGTAACACAAGATGGACGGCTTATGATTGCTTCAGGTACAGGAAGTCAGCTTCCTGCGTATGCATATGGTGCGTCACATGTTGTGTGGGTTGTCGGTGCGCAGAAAATTGTGAAAGATTTAGACGAAGGCATGAAGCGTATTTACGACTATGTACTTCCACTTGAAAGTGAACGTGCGAATAAAGCATATAATATTACAACAGGCAGTAATGTTAATAAGATGCTCATCATAAACAATGAAGGTAATAAGTCACGTCTCAACTTGATTGTTGTTGGTGAAGCATTGGGATTCTAAACACTATGGAAAAAATGATTGAAGCACAAAATTTAACAAAGAAATTTGATTCACTCACGGCTGTTGATTCGATTAATTTCGAAGTACCAAAAGGTACTATTGCTGCATTTTTGGGACCAAACGGTGCTGGTAAAACTACCACAATTCGTATGTTGACCACATTGCTTCAGCCAACATCCGGCGAAACAAAAGTAAATGGATTCAGTCATAAAGAAGTCGACAAGATTCGTCATTCATTTGGAATTGTATTTCAAGATCCTTCGCTTGATGACGACCTCACTGCCGAAGAAAATTTGGTATTTCATGCGGCACTCTATGGAATTTCAAAAAAAGATGCGCATGGCAAAATTGACGAAGTGCTCAATATGGTTGATTTGAATGATCGCCGTAAGGATTTTGTAAAAACATTTTCTGGTGGTATGAAGCGTCGTCTCGAAATTGCTCGATCGCTGATGCATACACCAGCAGTGCTTTTCTTAGATGAACCGACCATTGGTCTTGATCCGCAGACTCGCAATAAGATGTGGGAATATGTAAAAGAATTGCGTACTACAAAAGGTCTTACGGTGTTATTCACCACGCATTATATGGAAGAAGCCGAAAAAGCTGCTGATATTGTTTTCATTATTGATCATGGAAAAATAGTGGCACGTGGTACTGTTGATGAAATAAAAAAGAGTACAGACACAAAGACACTCGAAGAAGCATTTTTGAAATTGACTGGGTCGGATATTCGTCCAAGTGAAGCAAGCGCTGCTGACGCTTTCAAGTCGCAGGCTCGCGCATGGGGAAGACGTTAAAAATTATTTATTTATCTATAACACTATGAATGCACTACAAGTACTCTGGAGAAGGCAAGTTATCAAATATCTCCGCTCACGCTCACGAATCATCGGATCATTAGGACAGCCACTTTTATTCTTGCTCGTGTTTGGTCTAGGGTTCGGTAAAATCTTTGAAGCTGCGGGGCAGGGAAGTTATATCAAATTGTTGGCACCAGGCATCATGATCATGAGTGTTGTCTTCACGGCGATATTCACTGGTATCGAAATTATTTGGGATCGACAGTTCGGGTTCTTGAAAGAAACCCTCGTTGCTCCGGTATCACGATTCTCTATCATGTTCGGAAAAACATTGGGCGGTGCAACTGTCTCAGTCATACAGGGAGTTATCGTCTTCATCATCACGCTACTCGTCGGATTCCATCCGATCTGGGCTGGTGTCGTTCCTGCAATCATTGGACTCTTTATCATTGGCGCACTCTTTTCAGCCTTCGGTATTGCACTCGCTTCAAAATTAAAAGATATGCAATCATTCCCGATTGTCATGAACTTCGTGGTTATGCCACTCTTCTTCCTGTCAGGTTCACTCTTCCCGTTGAATACTGCGCCAACTGTTTTGAAAATTCTGACCGAAATCAATCCGCTCACCTATGGGGTAGACCTCATCCGTGGATTGCTTGGTGGAGTATATCAATTCTCACTCGGCCTTGATTCTATTGTGCTTTTGGTAGCAACGGCGCTCGTAATATTATGGGGAGCATACTCGTTTAAGAAGATAGAAGCGTAAGAATATTTTTTAATAGGTATAAATAAAAAAAAGAATTATGAGAAATCATAATTCTTTTTTCTTTAGAAATCTATCAGGCTACTTTTAAGAACATTTTCCGGATTTCATCCTGGGTGACTTCTTCCAAGGTAAACTCTTGATTGAAGTACACCAGTGAATCGCAGTGAATTCTATATGCGGTCTTCTCTTTTACAGACTGCCAGGCTTTTTCGTTGAAGTAGAGATATAATCTACTGTTGTCATTTCCCCAGTCGTCATAAAAGATCATCCGTATCGCGCCATTATTATACTTTTTATCTACAAAGAATATTCTTCCATTATCTCTCTTGGAGAAATAAAGACGGAATGTATGATATGTCGGATTGGGAACAAGAAGTATATTGTGGATTTTTAATCGCTCCCAAATACTCTTGTATTTGTTTGTTCGTTCATCTTTGTCTCCGATGAAAACGACCACCCCAATGAACGTCATGAAAATAGATAATCCCATCCATGGAGATAGTTCTCTATTGGGCAATGACAAGGTATGTAGATACGCCGCGAATGTGACGATGAGTAGTATTACCACATAAACGAAGTTCACTTTGAATCTTGGATTTTTAAGTGAATAATTTCTTGTTTTTTGCCACTCTTTTAATGAGATAAAAACGGGTGACTTATTTTCAAGAAGTTTACCGCGTGGATCATACGCATTTATACCGGATCTTTTTGATCGGTAGTCTAAGTCTTCAAAGTAGTATTCCGAAAAGTCATTCGGAGCATAAGTATCTTTAACTACATTACAGAGGAATATCTCATTCCTTTTTTGTTCGGGATGTCTGTTTTCTTTTTGCATATTCTTTGAGATTTAAGTTGAATTTATTGAGTTATCTCAAGAGCCGAATAGCCCCTGGGATAACTCAATAAATCGTTTCAATGAGCAACTGTTACGGCTATTAAAGCATAGTATATTCCTCTTTCAAAACATGCTATTATTTCAGTACCAATGAATCCGGTTCAGAAATTCAAACAAAAAATGTGGCGTATTATTTACCCGATTTTCCCGAAGCTGGAAAAGGTGTTTTTACCATTTCATGAAAAGACACGTCAGCGATACCATCTCGGGTGGCTTGCTCCTGGGAAAACATTTGCTGGATTAAAGAAACATTTGAGTGAGAAGTGGGGATTCGGGAATCACTTCGTCGCCTGGGAAGATGATTCACAAGTGTTGTCGTGGCGCAGACTTGAGAACTTCAATCAACAATACCATCTCCGTGTTTTTTCTGACGGTGAACTCCGCGGACACTTTGAGTTCACTCCAGAAGGTCATCCACTTGAACACTTTGAAGAAAAGGGGGAGGAAGATCGTACTGCAGACTTTATGAAATTTCTTGGAGATTTTGTAACAACGAAGAAACATATTTCACATTTGGTTCGTGATCCACACCCACAAGATCCAGATTCTGAAATCACATACAAACAACCATAAAAAACCTCGCAATATATCGCGAGGTTTTTTTATTCTGATATAATATAGCTCATGATTACTCCAGAATTAGTTTCGTATGTACGAAGACAGCAAGAATTGGGTACACCATTGTCTGTCTATCGAAAAAATCTCATCGCGCAAGGTTGGAATGGGGAAGATATTCAACAAGCATTGAATGCAATCAATCAGCAACCAATTTCCCCGATACCGGTAGTGCCTGGCGGAGTTCCACCGCTTCAACAATATGTGCGCTATACAATCAAGAAACACCCTGTACGGAAATTTTTTAGTTGGTTCTTCGTAATTCTTGTTTTGATAATTTTAGGATTTGAGGGGTACAACTATTACGAAATGAATCTTTCTTCGTACCACACCCCGCGAATGTTGAATTCAATAAAACAGTTTCTTGATGGAACACCAAATCCAAAATATCCGGCTGATTCTGAGTATGAGCCTGTAGTGGTGTATCTCTTCCATTTTGTAGAAGGGCATATTCACAAATCAGTTACAAGTAATAGCGGACCAGGTGGTATTCAATAAAACTATGATTACTCCAGAACTTATTTCGTTTATAAAAAA
>JAHFNN010000002.1 GCA_023267315.1 Candidatus Nomurabacteria bacterium
CAAAAGAAGGTAAGACAGTAAAGATGGTTGATTTCCCAGAATACTATCAGAATTTTTTCGGTGAATTTATCGGACACTGTCTGTCTGAACAGTACTACAATTTCTTGAACGTGCATCCGAAGATTGCGTCAGTACTATATGCTGCTGACCGATGGGAATCAAAAGAGAAGATCGAAGGGTGGCTCAAAAAGGGATATATCGTGCTTGCAAATCGCTATGTGAGTGCAAACCAAATTCATCAAGGTGGAAAAATCAGCGATGCTAAACGACGCAAAGATTTTATGCAGTGGTTGGATACGATGGAGTACAAAGTATTTAAAATTCCCAAGCCGGATATTGTGTTGTATTTGAATTTACCGATTGCTGTAATACTCAGGCTTATCGAAGAGCGTAATAATAAAGCTCGCCGTGCATATTTAAAAAAGAAGAAAGATGTCCACGAAGCTGATCACAATTTCCTTATCAATTCTCGAAAGAGTGCGCTCAAACTCGTAAAAGAACAGAAGAATTTTATAAAAATCGAATGTGCGGAAAAAGGTAACATTCTACCTCGAGAAACAATTCACGAAATGATATATGAAACAATCAAAAAAACAATCAAAGCCTAAACCAAAATTCACTGTTGTAATATTTTATGGTCCTTTTGCAGTAGGGAAATATACAACTGCAAAAGAATTTAGTGATCGAACTGGATTCAAATTTTTTCATAATCACCATACATACGATCTTGTAGTGGAACTTTTTGCACGCGAGACACTCTCTGCTGATCGTCTTATTGAGCAGTTGAGGCTAGATATTTTTAAAGAAGTTGCAGAGGCGAAGATAAATGTGGTGACTACGTATGGTTACTCAGCAGACTATATTTCAAAGACTGGCTTTTCGGACCCTGCTTTCGTGAAAAGAATTCAGTCGATTATTGAGAAAGAGGGTGGAGCTGTTTATTTTGTCCACTTAACAGCTGATCCAAAAGTATTACTAAAACGTGTAACTGGAGCATCGCGAAAAAAATTCAAGAAATTAACAGACGTGAGTATTATGAGAAAAGTATTAGAAAAATGGAAAGATTGGACTACTCCAGCTCCAGTTCGACATAATATTGAAATTGATAACACAAAACTTTCGCCGAAGCAGGTTGTTCAGATTGTGAGGGAGATTATTGAAATATAATATGAAAATATATTTTTCGGGATCAATAACAGGAGGGAGGGAAGATAAGGAGTTGTACGGGGAAATTATTGCATTGCTTCGGCAGTATGGCTCGGTTCTTACCGAGCATGTTGGCGATAAACAGCTAGGGATATTGGGACAAGTACATCTCTCTCCGACTGAAGTTTATGATAAAGACGTGAGCTTATTGAAAGAAGCCGATGTGATTGTTGCAGAAGTTACTGTGCCGAGCTTAGGGGTTGGGTATGAAATTGGGTTTGCTGAAGCGGAAAAGAAAAAAATTGTCTGTTTGTATCGTGAACGAGAAGGAAAACAAGTGTCCCGAATGATTTTAGGAAATAGGCGGAACGAGTGTTATAGGTATGAAAATACAAGTGAACTGTCCGCAGTTTTTGATAAACTATTCAAATAATATTAATATGAAAATTCCAATTGTAAACGAACAAGATGAAGTTCTGACATACAAGGAGCGTGAGGAAACAACAGGCCAAGATATTCGTCGTATTGTTATATTGAACGTGTTTAATGAAAAAGGTGAGGTGCTTGTTGCAAAGAGGCAATCAACTAAAACAATAGATCCCAATAAATGGGGTCCGGCTGTTGAGGGGACTGTTGATGAAGGGTACGACTATGATGCTACTGTTGTAAAAGAAGCAGATGAAGAGGTGGGCTTAAAAAATATAAAACCAGTTTTTTACAAAAAAATATTTTACGAAACAGAACACACTCGACGTTTTGCTGCGGTCTACCATGTATATATCGATTCTTCAGAGCCTTTGGTTTTACAAGAAGAGGAAGTTGCTGAAACAAAATGGATTACAATACATAATTTAGAAAAATGGTTGAAGGAAAGTCCAGCAGATTTTCTTCCATCATTTTCCATAAAGTTTGAAAATATAAAAGAAATATATGAAACTCAAAGTTAAAAAATTACACGAAGATGCAAAATTACCGACACATGGTCATCCGGGGGATGCGGGGATGGATTTTTATGCTACGGAAGAAGTAGTCTTTCCTCCCGGTGCTCGAGTGCAAGTACACACAGGTGTGGCTGTAGAAATACCTGAAGGGTATGTTGGTTTGATTTGGGATAAATCGAGCCTCTCGTTTAATAATGGTCTCAAAGTTTTGGGTGGAGTTATTGATGCTGGATATCGGGGTGAAATTATCATGTCACTGCTCAATACTTCAGATAAAGAATTTATTTTAGAAAAGGGTCACAAAATCTCGCAGATGATTATTCAAAAATTTGAGGATTGTGAAATTATTGAAACAGACGAACTTTCTGACACTGTGCGTGGCCATGGCCGAGAGGGTAGTACGGGGAAAAAATAAAAATTGAAATTCAAAAGGAGGCTTACTCGGATTTGGTAAGCCTCCTTTGACTTTCTTGTTATTTAGTGTAGATTTTGGGGAAACTAAAACCCCAAATCACTATGCACATTAAAAATGAAATCGGCATAAATGCCGTCGCCACAGCGCAATCATGCGTTGAAGAAATTACTGGTGCCCTCAAATCATCGTGGTCAAAAACAGAAGATCATACAGAAACCAATCATTATGCATTATGGGTAGCCGCTATCAAGCTGTTTTATGGAAAAATGACGGGATGGCATAAATTGGTTTCGTCAAAAATTGCCGAACTTACCAATGAGTCTCAAAAGGAAATATCGCTGTATACGAGCTTCCATCGCAATTTACACGATCGAAAAGGGAAATATCCTTTTTTGTGGGACCAGGTGAAAAAATACTGTGATAAGAATGTTGGTAAACTTCAGTCAAAGGATATGTATAAAAATTCTGTATCCACTAAAGATGTTTCCTTGCTTTCTTCACAGCTGGCGGATATCCCAAAACGAAAAAGTTTTATTGTTCGGGGAAGCAGGACTGGAAAAAGGATGTTTCGAATCCGTTTGAATTTTCGTTCCCCAGTCATTACACACCAAATTCTCTATGTGAATGCTCAAGTTTCATCGATTCCTTTGTCGAACTCGCAGTATTTTCCCTTATCTGTGCCATTCTTCTCTCTTTCTGATATGAGGAAGAAGACTTCGCTGAAAGGACTTTATCCTGAAAGAAGATCTAAGCCCTCTGGCCCTCATGCTAAAAAATCTCGAGGTAGGCGTGGGCGTCCCACGAAAGTTACGGTTCAACAACAAGAAGAAGTCATTCCTGAAAGAGATAATCTTCTGCATTTGCTTGCCCTACAACAAGTACAGGAATCTTTTAAAAGAAAAAGAAAACGAGAAGAAGAATGTTACAGGGAAATCTTTTTAGATATAGCGGTTGATTTTGATGCTGAGTTTGGAAAGAAAAAATGGCGCAATAACAAAGATTGTGTTGCAGCAGCACTTTTGCGTGCGGATAAAATTTTCGCAATCAAGATGGATAAATTTCCAAGCAGGCACGTAATTGTTGAGGTAATCAAATCACAATCGTTGGATACTGATGCGATAATGAGCGGTCTTTATGAAGTTTTTAAAACAAGTCGTACTCTCGACTAATCACGACCTATTAAGGTAAAGGTGTTCTGGTTAATAGCTGGGACACTTTTTTATTTTCCTCAACCTTTACATTTATTTTTTTTAATGCTACAAAAAGTAAAAATAGATTAAAAAATGGATAAAAATACGACACTCGAAATCACGTATGACATACACGCTCACGCATTTGTTGTACCATCGGGTGTTGCACCCGATCATATCGTAAAAGAACTTGAAGCACTTATACAAGTAGTTTCAACATACAAAGACCTCGATTCAACAACCTTGTGGTTCCAAGAATATTATCACAAAGGAGATGAAAGACTTGGTCTATTGTGTGCAATTATCTCAATCCTTGAAGAAAGGAATGGAAAAATTGACCCTAGTATTTTGGGGCTTTTCTTTAAAAAAAATATATCCTGGGTTCATGCGCGAAGGACGCAACATGCGAACTATGAAAATTTCCATGGCAAAGAAAATCAGGAATATTTATTCTTAAGAAGGGCTATAAAAAATAGGTTTAACGAACTTCAGCTTCCGTCACCTCCGCAGGTGATAGATGAGGTACCAGTAGTTGAGATTTCTACTCCTGTTTTAATCAAAAAAACTAGTGGAAGTTTTCCTAAAAAGTCGAAAGTGATTGTTAGACCAGAGCCACCAGTTCTCACTGAACTTTCTCTGCTCCCTGATCTCAAGGAATACCTATCTTTTGAAGATTTTTCGGAACTAGTTTTTAAGGCGATTGAACATGTGTTTGATTTGCCTAAAGATGTAGTACGGACGAAGACGAGAAAGATGGACTATTATCAGGCTAGATATATGGCATATGTCGTAAGTGTCGAATTGTATACTGAAGTTGTCAGTTACGATACGATTGCGCGCACCTTTGGCGGAAACAATCATACGAATATTTGTCATGGCCGAAAGACTCATACTAATTATCTGACCTATAGAGATTATCGGCTCAAGTACATTGCCTTTAAAAATTATCTCGTCAGGTTGGTAGACGTGGCTTTAGTTGATCTGCGAATTGATCTTATTTCTACAGTTTCATTCAGCGATATTCCTGATTTTCTGATTAAGAAGCATGTGTCTCGTATCGAACTGTTTAAACTTAAACCAGAAATCGAAAAAGCTTTTTCGCACCTTCTAAACGTAAGAATAATTGATATCCAAACATTTTTGAAAAAATATGATATCGTTATTTCTCCGTAGCCTTCTCTTTGTAAAAAGTGGAGGCTATTTTTTTACCCAAAGTAGCTAAAGCCTTTATTTTATCGAAGCTCTCTGTTAGAGTATGCTCATGATTGAAGATATCTTACGAACTGCCATACGGCACGCGATGGGCACCCTGCTTATAGATGGTGACCAGATCATACTTGAGCATCCTACTGAATTTACACACGGTGATTATTCAACGAATATTGCGCTCACACTCGCAAAGCGAGAAAAGACGAACCCCCGAGATCTTGCCCAGAAGATTGTAGAGATGATCAAGCAAGCGCATGGTGACCATCATGAATATGTCAGTGATATAGAAGTTGCTGGTGCTGGGTTTATCAATTTCTATCTCAAGCCAAAATTCTTTTCAGAGACAGTCGCGCACGTATTAGAAAATGAAAAAGATTTTGGAAAGAACAAAATACTCTCTGGTAAGAAGATAATGTTTGAGTATACGCAACCAAATCCATTCAAGCCATTTCATATTGGGCACCTCATGTCGAACGCTATCGGGGAATCGCTCTCGCGTATTTTTGAATGGAGTGGGACTCACGTTGTTCGGGCAAATTATCAAGGCGATGTGGGGCCGCATGTGGCAAAAGCGATCTATATACTGCTTCGTGAACCAGTTTCAAAAGAGTTGTACACTCCGAGTCAGCAGGCGACTTATATAGGTGAATGTTATGCGAAAGGTTCGCAGGCATACGATGATGATGTAGAGGCAAAAAAAGAAATTGATGAAATTAATCGCAAAGTTTATGAAAAAAGCGATGCGAAAATAAATGAGATCTATGACTGGGGCAGGAGAGTCACCCTCGAAGCTTTTGAAGAAATTTATAAAATGCTGGGAACAAATTTTGATTACTACTTCTTTGAAAGTGAAGTTGCGAAGCTTGGCGAGAAAATTGTCGAAGAACACATTGGAGAAATATTTGAAACAAGTGATGGTGCTACAGTATTTAAAGCAGAAAAATTTGATCCAAAACTCCATACCCGTGTCTTCATAAATTCAAAAGGACTTCCGACATATGAGACCAAAGAACTTGGACTTACCAAAACCAAATTTGAAAAAGAGAAACTCGATCTTTCGGTCGTGACAACCGCAGTCGAGCAGGCAGAGTATATGAAGGTGGTAGAAAAAGCTGTCTCACTTATGTACCCTGAAATCGCACAAAAAATGAAGCATATCACGCACGGCATGATGCGCTTTGCTACTGGGAAAATGTCATCACGAAAAGGCAACGTTGTGACGGGTGAGTCGCTTCTCTCTGATTCACGAGCAGTCATATTTGAAAAGATACAAGATCGAGAATTTGAAGAACATGAAAAAGAACATCTTGCTCAGGTGGTAGGAGTCGCGGCACTCAAGTACTCGATTTTACGACAAGCAATTGGTGGAGATATTATCTATGATTTTGAGAAATCGATTTCGTTTGAAGGAGATTCTGGTCCATATTTGCAATACACATATACTCGAATCCAATCTCTTCTTAAAAAGGGGATTGATCGCGGTATTATTCCGAATACCACACTGCCAGAAGGGTGGGTAACAACTGATGTTGAAAAAATATTGTACCGTTTCCCAGAAATGAATGAGCGTGCATTTAAGGAGTATGCCCCGCATTACGTGGCGACATATCTTATTGAGCTTGCTCGAGCATTCAGTACCTGGTATGGAAATACCAAAATTGCTGATGAAAATGACCTGCATTCACCATACAAGATGGCTCTCACTGAGGCGGTAGGGGTGGCGCTGCGAAACGGCCTCTGGCTCTTGGGTATAGAAGCTCCACATAAAATGTAGCCTTATTTTATAAGGGTTTTTATGTTGACAAATTGGTGCCATAATGCTATTATGAATGCCGATTTTGTCAGTCAAATTAATTAATTAATTTAACCCCTAAAAACTTAAAAGTGTATGATGTTATCTACTGAGAATTTGCCGCCGTATGGCGTTATTACTACTCTAATTATTATTGGCGTAGTCGTTTTTGTCTTTGTACCTGTATTTTACTGGTTGAAGGCAACATCCAAATCAAGACTATTAAAACAACTTGGTGATCCCGGGTACCCGTGGAATGAGGAAAAGTTCAGAAATGCATTACTGAGGTTTAAGAAAAAAGACATGGTTTTAGAAAAGCAGATTTTCGAAAAACATGTTGCATGGTTCGTTGCACGATATTTTTCAAAAAACGAAATGAATACAATGGATATGGAGTGTATTCTCCGAAGATTAGTACATTTCTTTGAGGATGCTCGTTCACTACAGGTATGGTTCATGGTATTTCGGTCATTAGTCGATACTACGATCGGGATCGTCAAAAGCAAACATGATGTTCCTACGGTAGTGTCAGTGAAGAATCTGCATTTCTTAAAACATGAAATCGCTCAATTCAATGCAAACGTCCATGGTAGTCATATGGATACTGAATTGAAAGAAATCTTTGATGCGATTGATGCGGAAATACGTGACATTATAATTCGTTTCAATGATGTTACACTTACGCCACTCGTTGATGAAATCAAAAAAAAGGACTGTGCGGCTAAAATAAAAGCGTACATTGTATTTTTTTCTGAAGTATCACGAATGATTGATGAAAAGACGTTTGATCTTTTTGTTCGAGAAATAGGGAATCTTATTACTGCCTGTAGTGGTGTTTCTGTAATAATGAATGATCCGTCCCTCAATAAAAATGTGTTGATGTCCAATGTTGATGCGATTGTGTATGCTTTATACAGTAGCAGGAAAAATTTCCCGTCACTGCTTAAAGAAAGTATCGGAAATCTTGTGCATGATGCTCATGCGGGCAAGGAAACAATTTCTGGAACATCAAATCTGAAATTGTTAGATGATACTTTGTCTGGTGTACGCATAAGCCATTTAGTGACCCCTCGTGTGTTAAAACACGGCAGAAAGGTTTATGGTCTGCAAAATCAGATTTTTAACGTCACTGTACCTCAAAACTGAAGTTCTTTAGATGTAATTTATGTTACTAAGGTCTCATTAAGCAATATGCTTGATGAGACCTTTTTATTTCTATACCAAGTATGTGACTCTTTACACCCTTTGACATTTATCATATAAAGCGGTACTCTCTTCCGAGAAATAAATCTTCGTAAATTCTATAAAACCCCAAATGATATGAAAAAA
>JAHFNN010000039.1 GCA_023267315.1 Candidatus Nomurabacteria bacterium
TCCCCCTTAGTAGTATATAAAAAGTCATTTTCACGCCATAATTAGCATAATTGGGGAGATTCAAGACTTTAGATTGTTCATACTCCCCACCGCCGCCGCCGCCGCCGCCGCCGCCCCCTTTCCCGCGCTTTTTTCTTTCAAAAAATAAAACAATCACAAAGTATAACGCTGAATACATATTTTATTGCATTACATTTTAAAAGAAAAATCGAGATCTCCTGAAGTGAACTTTAAGCATAACGGGTTCACCATCCGAAAACTTTATATTTTGACCGTACGAATCTCTTATATCAATTTCGATGCTATCGATATAGCGCTGTCCGACGGGGACGTAATGGGGTTGGGTAAAATCCTTAACGATTTTTAAGCCATCCGTATCGCTCAATGGAATAATGCGCAATAGGGGTACTAGATCATGGCCCACTAATTGAGGAGTTACGATGCCACAGTAGATGAAAATGGAATCAATATCGCTATGTAGATTAATCATACGTTCACCTCTGAGAGTGTAAGTTTCTTTTTTGTCAGATTTACTTAATAAAGTGTCGTGTGGGACAAATCCCAGGATGCGTTGTAATGTTTTCGAGACTTCCAATTCGACGTTGGGTGGAATGGTGATAGTGACTTTTCTGGATGATTTCTCATAATTAAAGTAGGGATAATTCATTTCTAAAGCAATGCGTTTCTGCAATTGGGCATCGTTAAAAATTTTGTTTTGGGTTTCCGCATCCTGCAATTCCTTGGTTTTATTCTCCAGCGTTTCCAGGGCCGAATTAAGAGTGTGCTGAGCAGTGGTAATAGCTTGCTTGGCTATTTCTTCATCTCTAACGTGATCATCCACGGATTTTTTGTCCTGTTTTGAACTGCTTATTTCCGTAGCACTGGCTTTGGCTAGAATATCGTCCAATTTTTTCACGAGATCATGTTGTTTATCTTTTAACAAATCATCCTTTTTTTTGAGTTGTGCTGCCAAAAATTCTTGATATTTACTCCTGTTATCCGCTTCAATTTTGAGAGCTAGAAAAGTTTCATGTTTAGCTTCTTCATATTTATCCTTGGCTTTTTTCAAGTTTTTAATTTCATCGGTGACACGTTTTCTTTGATCATCCACTTCTTTGCGTTTGCTTTCAATGTCGGGCAATTCTGACACACCGATGATATGGGAATTAATTTCTTCGATAAGGTCGTCGGGTTTTTCGTAAAATTTTTCTGTCAGTTTTATAGTTTTGTCCAATTTTTCATTACCCCATACGGTTATTTGAATTATGGCATCCTGCCCGGTAATAATAAACCAGTTGCGCTGAAAAGAAGTCTGAACCAATGCCACTTCGTAATCCTCATCCAACCATATAGGCATGGCCAGCTTGACTTTATAGTTTGTATGAGTGTTGGAAGGATAATAATCCATACTACTATTGCTGGGTAAATCTACGTAAAATGAATCACGCGACTGCATGTTTATAACGTTCGTGAACAAATGAGATATTCAAAGTGTTTTAGTATGTTTTATTTATCAATTGGCTTATACAAGGGTAAATACATGGACATGACTCGTTTTATAAAATTAAGTACATATCTGTCATTGTTAAGAAAGTCATTAGGATTAAAATATGAAACAATGCGTAACATAGGCATATTCGAGCAGCGCAAAATTAAATAATAAACACAATATTGTCCACAAACTGCCGTGCGTAAATGCTGCAAGCGCTTTGTATTGAATGAATAAGATAAGCTGTTGGCATTTAAGAAACTGATTATAGAAGGAAGCATGGGGGGTAGACCAAAACTATCAAAATATTCCCCTTTTCCATCGGAAGAAAAATAGAGGGCCACCCAATGTGATCCCGAAGAAGTGCTCTTATCCAGATTGACGATGTAACATCGATGTTGTGCTTTGACTGGAAGCTGATCGCTAGCTTTTACACCACCAAAATAGCGTCGGGTGGAAGGATGAAGGAACATGAGCCTCTCCAATTGTAGAGTATCCATTCTTTCATCTAATAGTCGGTTGTAACGTTTCTCGATTGGTCGATTTCGATGATGTTGTTAAACACGGCCAGCAAGATTAAAGTCATATTTTTGTCCAGTGGATTTTGAAATTTTAGGTCAATTCTCAGGGAACCATTTTTTACGAGATTAAAGTGAGTACCATCCAGAGCACTTTCATCAGCGGTCAGGTCAAAAGCATATAGAGTATTTCCTTTGCCATAATCTTCGTAAGTAATGCTGGGTGCTGTAGTACCGTAGTATTGACCCGTGGCTACATAAAATCCGTGATAGGGACGAGCCCATTCTTTACCCACAAAATTAGGTTGGTAGGGTGTGTTGGGAAATTGTACACCATCGACGTCCACGCTGATATAGCTAACATTCTTATGGTCGAAGTAAAAAGGATTGAGCTTCATGTCACCATTTTTGGCCGTGCTGTCCACGAGTCCCATTAGAATAAAACTAGGTTGGGGTCCCAAAATAGCATTAGGTATATTAATTTCTCTTAAACCTTGAGAAATTGCGAAAGTACGGCATTCGGTGCGTCTGATGGGATATTTGAAAGTTGATTCTTTCAGACTTTTCTCTTGGGCTAGCATGACGGAGGGGTTCAGTTTTACCTGGCGTACGTATAATACCGCATTAGCAATGTTCAGTTTGTACTTATGTTTGTCTGTATCGGGAATGATGAGACAAAATTCAGGTTTGCTGATTTGTAGTTGTAACCTAACATCGACATTGTTGGGAATGAGCTTGTCTTGTTCGCAAATATCCAGATGCAGGCGACCGATCATATCCATCTTGGCACTTTTCTTGCATCTTTCGTGGCGTAAATAAAGACCATCCGTTTTTTCTGCATTATCTGGATTTCTTTCACTTAGCGATTTATCCTTGTAGAACATTTCCACCGTGAGGAAGGATTTATGGTTCAGCATATCACTGGAAGCTAGGGTTTTCAAGTAGGCTTTGTAGGGATATTCTTGGTCATTCGATGTAATGGGCTTGTCCCCCAGCTGAATTGAAACGGCAGAAAATATACTGTGAAATGTGTTGTTGATGGGCGATACCTTGCTGTCATCGGGAAGTGGAGTGCCATTTTCCAAGGTAACTTGTGGGGCCAAACTGAGAAAGGCATTAGATAGGTCCAAATAATCTTCTCCATTTCCAGGAATGAAAAACTCGATGTGCTTGGAATCCTTGACTGGAGCGATGGGATAGTAGCCTACATATTTTGATGATTCGATGCATATTTGGGTGACGGGTACAGTGTGTAGGTCCAGCTCACATTTGAGAGCTTCGCTCGACATGGGGTGCGTCAAAAAACCGCTCATTTTAGAGTGTGAAAATATCCTTGGTCTTGCTTGATACTTTACGCTTCTTGGCTCCGGACTGTAATGTCTTACGTGCCACCTTCCGCTTGCGTTTTATTCGTTTTCCACTGCCTCGTTGACCCGTTAATGTTCCCACTACATTTTTACCAGTCTCTATGAATCGATCTCGAGCCGATTGTTTGAGCGATTTACCCGCTTCCACGTCAGACACGATGTTACTTCCTGTCTTTAATAGATGCTTAGCCAATCCAATTCCTCCCCTCTTCAATAATGGAACGGCAAAACGAAATAGGGATGAAAAGAAACCGTGTCCTTTTTGATGACGGCTTCCCGTATAAACGGGCAGACCATAAGCTGCCTGATTTGTGTAATAATCACAAATATGATCGTTGGAATGACGGGAGCAGCGATAAGGCACGCGCATGATGAGTTATGAATTCTTTCTTCGAAAATGCAGTACGTTCACTACAACGTCGTCGTCTGAAAAGCGTATTGCATCCCCGTACATGTCTCTTATATCAATCTCTATACTGTCGATGTAATTCTGATTGAGGGGTAAATAGAAAGATTGGGGATAGGTCTTAGTAATTCTCATGCCATCTGTATCACTTAAGTGAACGATGCGTAATAAGGGAGCCAGTATTTCGCCCAAATATTGGGGTCGAACTACGTCAGAATAGATGCAAAAAGAATTCAAATCGGTTCTCATGTCCGCCGTCAGTTCGCCGAAAATGTAGCTTTCTTCGGCTTCAGAGTTGGATATGTACTCTTCTCGCGGTTTAAATCCGAGCATACGTTGTACGACTCTGGATAATTTTATGTGAACATATTTGGGTAAAACTATAGCCACTTTTCTACTGGCCGCTTCATAAATGAGATAGGGAATTCCTTTTTCTGCAGCATAAGCTTTTTGTGGGAAAAAGTGAGACAATGCCTTCTCTCGCGCATCTTCGTCAGTTTTCTGTTGTAATTCTAAAACTTTAAATTCGCTTGTTTTTATTTCCAGTATTTTCTTTTTAGAAGTTAAGTTAGAGGTACGGTTAAGCAGAGTCTTCTCGCTGTTGGAGCGTTTTATACGATACCCCTCCAGAGTCCTGATTTCACTAGCTTTCTCCTGACTATCTTTCATTTTTTCTACGCGGATTAATTCAGTCAGTTCAGCAATGCGTTGAGCTGCTGCTACAGCATCACCCGGAAACACATCGTCAGGATACTTGCTCACACGCTCCAACTGTGATTCGTAGGTATCCAGAAGTCTGATAAAAGTATCGAGGCGATCATCCGCAGCTTTGGTGGCCGTTTTGTAAGCATTGTCCGCTCTTTCAAATTCAGCTTTCGCTTTTTCCAATAAAACAGCCGCTTCCGTTACTTCCTGTTGGTATTCGATCAACTCTTGTCGTTTTTTGTCAAGATTTTGAGTGTTCAGGATGGAGGTATGAATGTTGTCGATAACTTCATTAACGGTCACCTGCTTTTTATCACTAGGTTTAATATCCCCATGCTGCTGACCGAAGCTCTCCATAATTTTTTGATTTATTTCTTGCACCAGATAATCGGGCTTCTCATAGTATCCCTCTTGTACCTTAATGCTTTTGAAGATGGAATCGGCCGTTTTGACGATTTCCACTGTACAATCTTTGCTAGTGACATTATACCAATTTCGCTGAAAAAATGTTTCCACCAAAGCGACTTCATAATCTTCATTTACAATAATAGTCTTGGCCAATTTAACGATGTAGTTTGAATGGGTATTTCCCGGGTAAAATGCAGCGCTACTATTGCTGGGAAGTACCACGTAAAAACTATCTGGTGCTTGCATCTTCCAAATGGACTAAGTCAGCAGCATTGACCCAAGAATTATACTGATCGTTGTATCCTGCCCACTTCACTAGATATTTGTTGCCTTTTTTACGCACGATACGTTCTATGCGCCATAAGTCATCGTCCGATTTTAAAATTTTTTGTAGCTCCTGAGGATAAAACATACCCTTTATGGCATTTCCACCCAGATCTGATAGATTATAGACTGGAGGTTGCTTATCCAAGACTCGACTAATGGTAAACACTTCATCCGTCCAATTGGGTAGATAACCTTTATCGAATGTCCGACGGGTTTTAGAAATGCGCACTTTATCCCCCAACCCTAGTGAAGCGTAAGTCTTCTTATGAGATGGAAACAAGGTTTTATGTACTTCTTTCACATTAGAGGGAGACACTGTTTCAGGGGCTCTGCCTATGCTGCGATGATACGATGAATTGTATCCCTTCACCAAGCGCGGTAGGATGTCTATGTATTTATGATTTCCTCGATGAGTAAAATACCTCCACATGCGAGATTTTAAAGTACGGTTGAAACGTTCAACGACGGAGGCTTTTGTTTCGCTGTATGTGGTGTAATAGCCCACGTTTGATTTGTCGAGAAAGGCGCGCACATTTTTATTGATAAATTCACTGCCATAATCCGTTTGAATTTTTTTGGGTTTCCGGCCTTGTTTGAATATTTTTTGAATAGCTTTTAATACGGTCATTCCTGTTTTATCCTTAAGTGGATGGACCCAAGCAAATTTGGAAAATACATCGATGCACGTCAGAAGAAAGGTGTAACCCGCATTATCTTGTTTGTACGCTTTCATGTCCACTAAATCCATCTGCCATACATCGTCAATATGACTCACCAGAGTTCGTCTTCGGCTAAATTTTAGTCTCACGGGTTTGTGTAGAGTGTATACATCTTGTTTACTTAACCACTCTTGAATTTCTTTACGAGTAAATTGTTGCTTAGCGGCACGATGAAGTCGGTCAATTCCTCCTAGGGCTCCCGTGGATTCGGGTTGATAATAAATTTGCCTTAACTGCTCATCTACACTTCCTCCCATAGTATTCTATCCTCCGGGGATGGTGTTCTCGAAAGAGGTTGGTAATAATAAGGAATGGTGCGGGGAACGTAATAACCCGACCCTGTCATAGGTTGATCATACAGCTTAAATCCGATTAATTCTCGAGGTGTGCCAATGTGCTTTAGTTGAGTGATAAATTCATTCCAACCTTTCACTTTTGGGCTTCGATTAGCTTTGCGAGTAAGATGAGAGATAAGGTCAACGATATTGGTGTTTTCCATAGGTTGTCCCCCTATGACTAGACGCTTTTGATTGTCCCATCCTATTCTTCCGCTCTGCTTTATGAAATTCAGCAATGTAGGTATTTTACTTTTTGAGTGCTTCGGAGCAGCTAGCAGGATTTCATTAGCCACAAAATCGGGCGTGGGTTTAGATTCATCAGCGGGGGTCAATTCAATTTTTGGTACTACTGCATCATCTTCCAAGCGAATTTTCAGTGGTTCTTTAGTGGAATAGATACCTTTGTAACGCTGTTGCATTTGCGTGAGCAATTTCACTTTGTCATAATCGTTAATTTTATCATTGTCCAAAAGTTCATCGATGTCACTTTCCAGTTTCAGCAAAGAGGGGTATACAGTCTTTCTTCTTTCGATATCCTCGGTTTTTTGTTGAGTCCACATCTCTTCGGGAATAACTAACATTTTCTGAGCCATGTTTTCAACCAGAAGGATTGAATAAGCTTCCCAACACAGAGAGTACTGGTTTGATCAGTAATGATAAAAATCCACCTTTTTGTCGGGCAATGATACGCTTTTTAGCTGCGACGGAAGTGCTTTTGTTAGCCAATAAGCGCAATGATTTCTTGTGAGCGAGTAAATGTTGTTTTTGGCTCGCCGTTAGAGGGATGTTGCCGTTCAATATATTTTTACAACAATCTGCTAGACACTGAATGCAATCCTTGTGTAGACATTTGCAGGCAATTTTTTGATCGGAGGGTGAAGCCTTAGCTAGTATGTGTAGTAAAGGTAGATTTCTCTTCAAACGGGCGGGTCCCTTTGGTTGGACGGATTTAGTCATGTTTTTTGTTGATACACGCGAGTATATTCACCGGGAAAGATGTTGCTCCGTAACCGAAAGCGGTTGTCGGTGTATTGAGTATGGTCGATGAGTAAATAACTGTGTGGTAGTTTGGTCGCATCATTATATGCTTGCACTAAAAATTTAACATTTCCGGGATACATTTGTTTGGCCAAGTTAGTAATTTGGGAGGGGTCGCGTGGGTTTTTCATAAATACCACATAATTTCCATTGAGAGATATATCTCTTTGTCGGGGATCCTGGTGAAAGTAGTTTTGCGTGATATGAATGACGCTGATACCTCGGTGATGAGAGTCTACCGTAAATAATTTCACCAAGTCCTTATTGGTTTCCAAAAATAGATCATCCAGAATGATCAAATGTTTTTTACCCACGGCTAACTTGTTGACATCGGGTAAACCCTTAACAAAGTTTATAGGTGGAATCCATTTTGAAAACCATTCCTGATGATGAGCGTAGTACCAGGTGATAGTATCAGGAGGAGGACGGATCATAAGTCTCGCTTCTCGAATAATTCTTTGTACGAACGTAGTTTTTCCAGATTGACTGGGCCCAGCAACGATAAGTCTAAAGGGTGCTATGAAGGGAAAGAGAGGAGCCGAGCGATGATTATTTTCCATAACACGTATGACCAAGGGTTGAGC
>JAHFNN010000040.1 GCA_023267315.1 Candidatus Nomurabacteria bacterium
ATTACTTGAAACAATTTTTTTAAAGCTCAATTTTTTATTACAGAATCTTTGTATTAAAGACACTGGTAATAAAAACACAAAGCCATAAAGAAATATAAATAATTTCCAACTATAAGCTGTTAGAAGCATTAAGAGAACAAATCCTAAGACAAAGTTACCTACCATGAAATTAAGATTTAGACTTCAGATATTATATCAAATATATTAAAAATGTCAAACAAAATCCTAAAACTTAAAATCGTTACGCCAGAGAAAGTAGTACTTGAAGAAGAAGTGAATCAAGTGACTTTGCCGACCATCGAGGGTGAAATCACAATTTTACCAGAACATATTCCTCTTATATCAGCACTCAAATCTGGTGATATTGTTGCTGTCTCCAATGATGAGCATATTCCATTTGCTGTCTCTGGTGGATTTATCGAAGTAAAACGAATTGAAAATACGACTGAAGTGATTATTCTTGCAGATTTCGCTGAACCAGTAGCAAATATTACCGAGAGCGAAATTGAGAAAGCAAAAGCAAAGGCCGAAGAACTCAAAAAACTTCAAGCAAAAGGTGAGATCGTAGACTTCGAGCACTTCGAAGCAGAGCTCGAACGCTCCCTCAACCGCGTCAAAATCGCCGACAAGTGGCGTACTAAAAAATATAGAAAATAATTAAAATAATTTTAGTGAATCACTGACCGTAAATAAGTAAGCGGTCGTGAGCTTAAATACGGAATATAATAAAATTATAGATTTAAGTTAATTTGAAGAACTTTCTTAAATCTGTATCATTGTCTACTTTTGCTGCAACTATATAGCGAATATTTTTTCCGAAATGATGATCTGTGCGTAAAAGTGCAATAAATTCTTCACAAGGATGGGGGTATATCCATAAACTTTTTTGCAACTGTATAAAACCGTATTCTTTAAGCTCTGTACGGAACTGATCTCTTCGGCTTCTTAATTTCTCATAGACATCAAAACTAACAAGCCTCCATTTTTTGTCCCATTTTTTAGGGATAATTTTTTGCGTTTTTGCACGTCCCAATGCTTTTTCTCCTTCAGGTGTTAACTCGAGAAAATATTTACCATTTCTATTTTTTACTGAAATTTTCCTTTCTTTTATGAGACGAGATAAAGCTCGAGCATTGTTGTACGATTTATCATAGGATTCTTTACCAAAAATTTCTTCTGCTATGGGAATAAGCTGCGCAACACCCGGCAGGGCAACAACGACACTAAACATGGCACCAGTAGCTAGTATTAGTAGGGCGGTTTTTGCAACCTTACTGACTCGCGTTTTTTGAAACTTACTCATTTTTATATTGTAATCTTAAAACCGTAAATAACAAAGCGGTCGTGTTGTTATTTACGGGTACTTATTTGTGGAGTTTTCCACAGAAAAATATATTTCTAATTAATTTTTTATTTTGTTGGAGTTATAATTTTTCATTATGCGTACTATGCAATATAGACGTTTTCTTTTTTATGTAATTCAATTAGTTGTTGTTCTCTCATTTATTCCGATTGCAAATGTCGAAGCTTCTACTGATGTTACGGATTCTATATATGATGATACGGTATGGGATACTGCCGGAAGTCCTTATATTATTCATGGAACTGTCAGTATTGGAAGAACACTTACAATACAACCTGGCACTGTAATTAAATTTACTCCTGGTTCGAGTATTGATGTGTGGGGAAGTGTTATAGCTCTCGGTACTTCAGATAATCCAATAATTGAAACTTCGTTTTATGATGATTCGATTTTTGGTGATACCAACAATGATGGTGCGGCAACAAGTTCTGCCGCCGGTGATTATACTGGATTTAATCTTGAAGTTGGATCACACGGCAATTTTGAGCACAATACTTTCTCATACGCCACAAAACCCATAGAGGCAGATTACCAAGCAAACTTTTCACATACAGTTAATACATTTCAAAATAATACACTCAACGGAATTATATTATCAGGATATGCAGGCAGTCTAAATTTAGAGCTTTCTGGAGGAGATGCCCCATACATACTTGCTGATGATTTATACATAGCTCCAGGCTATACGCTCACGCTTGATCCGGGTGTTGTATTGAAACCAGCTGAGTCCAATGTGTACATAGAAATTTCAGGAACTATGACGGCTACTGGTACAGGAGTATCTCCTGTCGTTGTTACGGCGCTCGAAGATGACGTATGGGGAGGTGATACCAATAACAACGGCCCGTCTGTTGTTGATTCTGTTTCAGGAGTGTGTTTTACAAATATTGGTTTTCATAATAAAACTGGAGAAATTTCAAATCTTAAACATTTTATTTATACGTGTTCTGATTATGGTATCAACTCTGATACACAGGCTCTCAATATTGAAGATAGTGATTTTTCACAAAAAAATGCGACTGTTTCTATCCAAAAAGGAACGATATCAATATCACAGAGTTCATTTCATAGTTTAGCAACTTCAGCAATCAATTCATTATTAAATTCTATGGTTACTGTTTTAGATTCTACAATTGATGCAGTAAAAAATGCCGGGGTGCTAAGTTATGGACACTCTCTAATTGATGTTAAAAATACTTCGATAAAGAATTTTAATTTGAGTGGCAGTGGTGTGCATCTTGTTGATCATTCAAAAGCGATACTGACTGATGTGACTATCGATTCAGCATTCAATGGTGTTTCTATAAATAATAGCTCAACCCTCGAGGCAAAACGCGTTACGATTTCTAATATGCGGAATGCGGGTATTATGAATAAAGGTGGGGATACCACTACAAATAGTTCTATCACACTAAAAAATAGTGAAATTAAAAATAACAATATCGGATTTTCTTCAACAAAGTATTCTACGCTCGATATTTCAGATAATAGTTTCCACGATAATACCGTGGGTGTTTCGGTTTCTGATATTGTTGATCAAGATTTTCGAAACAATTGGTGGGGAAGTGTCACGGGCCCAAAACATAAGAATAATCCATCTGGGAGTGGAGATATTGTGACTGATCATGTTCTTTATACTCCATGGCTTACTGAAGCGCCATTGCTGACTACCGGCCCTTCGAATATATTATTTATTCCAGGTATTCAAGGTAGTCGTCTATATAAAAAGCGTGTATTTTTTAATACCGAAGATCAATTATGGGAACCAAATACAAATTCTGATGTTTCAGATTTGTCGATGGATACTGATGGTGCAAGTTTAGATAACAATATTTATGGGCGCGATATTATTGATCAAGCGAATGTGATATTGCCGACAGAGAAAATATACAAGAGTATTATGGAATCATTTGATGCATTGGTAGCCGATAAGAAGATTCATCGCTGGGCAGCTGTACCATATGATTGGCGTTTTTCTCCAGAATATGTTGTCACTCATGGAGTGTTGAATAAAGATGGTAACCTTTCATATATTCAAGATATACCAGACGGTCAATTGCCGTATATGATTGATACGTTGAAAGAACTTTCGCATGATTCATTAAGTGGAAAAGTTGCAATCGTAACACATTCAAATGGTGGACTTGTCGCAAAAGCACTCATTAAAAAACTTGAAGAGATGAACAATGCTGGGGAAAATAATCTCATTACAAAAATTGATAAAGTGATTATGGTTGCTGCGCCGGAAGTGGGGACACCACAGGCGGCTGCGGCGCTTTTGCATGGATCCGGCACGTCTCTTGGCTGGAGTGGCCTTTTTCTAAGCTCTACCGTAGCACGAGAATTTGCTAAGAATGTTCCTGGTACTTATGCATTACTACCATCAGCACAATATTTCAATCATATTTTGAATTCAGTAATCACATTCAATCCTTCGGTGGATGTTGTCGCTAATTTTCGTTCTGTATATGGAAATGCAATTTCAACATTTTTGCAATTCCAAAATTTCTTACTCGGGTCTCTTGATGGGCGCTCAAATCCACTTCCCGCCGATACACTCGTGCCAGCAGTTTTAAATCAGACACTTATTACTCGCGCCAATTCGTTGCATGATGCAATAGACGCATACCATATTCCAAAAGAAATTCCAGTATATGAAATAGCTGGTTGGGGGTTACCGACACTCTCTGGTATTGAGTACGGTTCAAAAAATGAATGTGGATTCGCAAATGGAAAACTTATTTGCCAAGATTTATTAGATGAAACTCCGCTTATAACCCATGATGGAGACAAGACAGTTCTCTCACCAAGTGCCACTTTTTCTTCTTCAAATTCAACTACGTACTATGCTGATTTATCAGGAGGTACTATAAATCATGCCAATATATTTGAACTCGATCCACTTCGGACATTTATTCAAAATATCGCAACAGGTAGCACTGATATTCCTTCTGGAATTTCATTAACAAAGCCGTCGTATACTGATGATCTTTTCATCTCAGTCCATTCACCGGTCGCGATTGACGCATATGATAGCGATGGAAATCATACGGGAATCATTCCTAGTACGTTGCCGGATTTTCATCAAGCAGAAGAGAAGATTACACGTTCGGCATATATGGAATTTGGTGAAGGAAAATACATAGCACTGCCGGTCGGAAAGAATTATCAGATACAAATTACAGGACTTGGATTTGGTACGTTTAGTTTTGTGAAAGAGCATACTGTAAATGATAAAAAAGTAGACAGTGTCACATTCGCGGATATTTCTACGAGTCCGTTTATGAAAGCAATCATCACGATAGATACGACTGGTTCTATTATTTCGTTCACTGAAGATATCGACGGAGATGGGAGTACTGATGCTACATTCCAAAGCGGATCACAATTTGATCCAATACTGTATCTGCAACTCATGAAGAAATCCGTTATTGCACTCAAGCTACCCAAAAATACTGAACGAGATCTCTTGCGGAAAATTGATGCCGCGATAAAATTGATACAAAAGAATAAGATAAAGAGTGTGAGTATAAAGATGCTTGATTTACTTAATGCACTTTCAAAAACAAAAGGCAAAATAGGTAAAATGAGTGATGCAGATAAACAAGCGCTTGCGCTCATGCTTGATACATTTCTAAATAATTTGAATTAAGCTGTTGTTATGTAGTAGCTAAAGTGAACCAATTTGCATGACCTATGCGTATGCTATAATTAGACATTATCAATAAACAATAAAAAGCATATGAATACAAAACAAAAAGGTAACGGACTTACAGTGATTATTATCATTGTTGCCATCCTTGTTCTTGCGTTTCTTATATATAAGTTGAAATCTAATACCAAATCCATTACGCCTACGAATGCTAATGGTGCACAATCAGGACAAATGCAAGCAGCATCTGTCGATTCTGATTTGACTAAGGTCGACGCGAGTTTGAATGGTCTTACTCAAGATTCTGCAAGTATTGATGGGAGCTTAAATGATCAAGCTGTCGCACAGCCGCAATAATTGAGTCAGTCGTACGTCACTATGTATTATTAGTAGTACACACATTATTATGAAATATAAAAATATAAAAATACTTTTAGGAAGTTTGATTATGGCATTGTTTGTTTTTGGTGCGTCTGCGGGAGCTGTTTCTGCGGCAACCACTAGTAACACTGCAAAAAATGCCGCAAAGATTACTGAGTTTAAGGCAAAGGCCGATCAGGAAATCAATCGTCGTGTTGTGGTGCTCAACAATGTTATTAGTACCGCAAACAATATGAAGAAGATTTCAGACACTGATAAGGCTTCACTTATTGCTATTGCACAAAAAAATATTGATGATTTGACTGCACTTAAGACAAAGATTGATGCAGATGTTGACTTGGCTACGATCAAGACTGATCGTGCTGGTATCACAAAATCATATCGTATATTCATGTTGATCGTTCCAAAGATCCACATACTTGCTGCAGCTGATCGAATTGAAGCAACAACAGATCTTATGAATGGTGTTGTTACAAAGATTACTGCAAAGATTGCAACAGCTCAGGCTGCTGGTAAAGATGTAACAACATTAAATACCGTACTTGCTGAAATGCAGGCGAAAATTGCTGATGCAAATACACAAGCAGAAAAAGCAAAGACCGCAGTATTGACACTTGTTCCAGATAATGGAGATAAGACAGCAATGACTGCAAATGGCGCTGCGCTTAAAACAGGAAAGGGGTTCATTAAAGCAGGACAGGACGATTTGAAAGTTTCTCGTACTGATGTTGAGACGATTCGCACCGGCCTAAAGGCTCTCGGGTTTAATCTCTAGATTCTAAAAATGTAAATATAAAAACCCTCATCTTGAGGGTTTTTATATTTATGCAATGAATAAATCGTTTTGTAAAATATCCCAATCCGTGCTATAATCATCAGCACAAAAGGGTTTTGAAGGTCGAAACACTTACCAATAATTTAGTAATAAGTAAAAGCTAAAATATATGTCAAAAAACTACTATGACGTTCTAGGTGTTTCCAAAAGCGCATCAAAAGACGAAATCAAAAAAGCATTTCGTAAACTCGCGCATCAATTCCATCCTGATAAAAATAAAGGTGATGATACGAAGTTCAAAGAATTGAATGAAGCGTATCAAATTCTTTCTGATGATCAAAAACGTGCGCAATACGATCAATTTGGATCAAACTTTCAAAATGGTGCTGGACCTGGCGGATTTCAGGGCGGTCAAGGATTTGGTGGATTCGATTTTTCTGGGTTTCAAAATGGGCAAGGTTTTGATATGGGGGACTTGGGAGATATCTTTACCGAGTTCTTTGGTGGTGGTATGGGTGGTGGGCGACCTCGTCAGCGTCGTGGCCGTGATATCTCAACAGAAATCGACATTCCATTTGTTGATGCAGTTTTTGGTGTTGAACGAAAAATCCTCATCTCAAAAGTATCTCAATGTGATACCTGTAGTGGTACTGGTGGAAAACCAGGTACTTCAATGAAGAAGTGTGGGCAATGTAATGGTAAAGGGCAAATTCACGAAACAAAACGCTCGCTATTGGGTACATTTTCAACCACAAAACTCTGTGATGAGTGTTTGGGTACTGGAGAAGTTCCTACGGAGAAATGTCACGACTGTCGTGGTGCTGGTGTTGTGAAGAAGCAAAAAGAAATTACCGTGGTGGTACCTGCAGGTATCAACAGTGGCGAAATGATTCGCCTTACAGGTATGGGTGAGGCTGTTGCAAAAGGCCAGTCAGGAGATTTGTACATCAAGATAAATGTTACTCCGCACCCAACATTCAAACGTGAAGGTCATAACCTTGTGATGGATTTGAATATCAAATTGTCTGACGCACTCTTGGGTACTGAATATAAAATTCAGACTCTTGATGGTGAAGTGACGGTCAAAATTCCTGAAGGAGTATCTATTGGTGAAATCCTTCGCTTGAAAGAAAAAGGTATTCCAACAAGTAAAAGTAAGCGTGGCGACCTTTTAATCAAACTCAATATTAAATTGCCTCACAAACTTTCACGACACAGCCGTGAACTTATAGAAAAACTCAAAGAAGAGGGGATTTAAATGTTCTATATTTTAGGAAAACTCTGGAAAGCATTCTTGAACATCTTTACGATGATTGTTTTCGGCATGCTTGAAGGTCTCTGGATGCTGTTTGTACCATTTCTCGTTATTGGACTGTTATTCAATCTCATGACAATTTTCTGGATCGTGTTCATTGGATTTTGGATCTTCATGATCCTATTTAATGCGATTGGTAATAAGAATTTTTGGGAATAGCGAGTGGAATTTACGTGATATAATATACAACACATGAATACAATAAATTTTGGTGAACATTTTACACTCGATGGGTATGGTGGTGACTATAATCAATTAAATAATAAAACCCTCGTATTGCATGCGTTGAATGAACTTCCAGAGAAAATGGGCATGACCAAGCTTTCTCCTCCTGTTGTATATGAAGCCGGTGATAATGGAATTAAGGATCCGGGTGGCTGGAGCGG
>JAHFNN010000003.1 GCA_023267315.1 Candidatus Nomurabacteria bacterium
GAATTAGCCCTCATTGCTTGGTATCTAACATAACATCGTAAAAAGGCCGGCATTTCAATACAATTAATAGGGTATCCAAAGATCAGGAGCAGGAATTATTCATTTAATTCCTGCTTTCTTTTTATATGTATAAATAAACAAGCACTATTGACGATAAACAAATAGTATGCTAATATATTTTCAGCAACGATTTTGTTGTTTCAATTTTAAATAAAAACTTAAATCAAATAACGGTAACGAATGAAAAAAAACTTGATTATTTTGGTGCTTCTTGCGATAGCGGGAGTATCACATGCCCAACAGAAGGTGGCATCAAAGAAGGTCGCAGGTTCTCTTGTGACTCAAACTGAGCCAATGTATAAGGGTGGAGTTCCTGGATTGCAAGCGTATCTTCAATCTAAGATCAGGAACATTGAAGATCTCCTGTTTGAAAAAGATCCACGCACGCAACTTGTAAAAGATTCAGTCAGCAAAACCATCTTTGTGCAATTTACAATTGATAAAGACGGTAATTTGATGGATCCTAGAGTCTTCGGAAGAGAAGACGGTGATCAGCTGAGATTACAGATTGAATATATCTTACAGAATATGCCACAATGGGATCCCGGCACAATTGCTGGAATACCTTTTGGTAAGGATATATTCTTGCCGATGATCTTTGCTGCGCCGACTCCGCCGCTGTATAGGGTATTTTGATTTATGTTAGAGGGGGAAGATGGGGTTAGGGCTTTTGTAAGTTCTGCCCCTCTTTTTTTATTTATTTTTCAAAAATATAAGGCTAGATTTAAGCTTCTTTTTCTGTTATAGTACAAGCGCCACATTGATTGTGGTGTTATTATTTTTAATCTTTTATACAAATATGGCTATTGAACGAACATTAATTGTTTTTAAACCAGACGCTGTCTCTCGAGGTATCGTTGGTGAGATTCTCGCTCGATTTGAGAGAGTAGGGCTTAAGATCGTTGGATCAAAGATGTTGAATCCTAATACTGAATTTTATCATCACCACTACGAGAAAATCGGTACGATGATTACCCGTCATGGGCAAGAGATTTTTGATACTACCGTGGCAATGATGCAAGCAGGTCCTGTTATTGCATTTGTACTTGAGGGGATCGATGCTGTTGCTGTTGTCCGAAAGATGGTTGGTGCAACAGAGTCAAAGAGTGCATTGCCAGGTACGATTCGTGGTGACTACTCACACATGAGTTATGCTCATGCAAACGAACAGAAGATTGGTTTGCCAAATATTCTTCATGCATCAGGTGATTCAAAAGAAGCAGCACTTGAGATTGCGCACTGGTTCTCTGAAGCTGAACTCTTCTCATACGAAGCTGCACACGAGAAATTTACTCAGACAAAGAAAAAATAATAGAAACACTTTTTATTCAAAATCCGCTCACCACTTCAATATCGAAGTAGTGTAGCGGATTTTGTTTTTGATAAGATTATTTTGTAATATGTCTTTCCACAGCTGTCTACTTGTCATAAAAATTAAAAGTGCTTCTTGAACTCAAACTCAAACTGTGTTTCTTTGATGAAAAAAATTGCGAAAAAAGTATAAGAGCGTATACTTCAGGTAGGGTTATTCGGTATATTACTTAGAACACTATTTGTATGGGAAGTTTCTTGTTACGATACGCTGATGAAGTCTTATTAAGTCATCTGACGCGCATTGTACGGAGCACCCACGTAGCTATATGCTATGGTAATATTCCCCAGATAGCCCTAAAAAGAACCTATGCCTATACGGCATAGATTTTTTTTGCTTTTAAACCAACCCTAATCATGTACAATACCAATATGGAGCAAAAAAAGCGTTTATTTTTCCATGGAGCACTGATTGTATTTGCCGTGTTTTTTCTGCACCTTATCGCGAGTGATTTGTATTGGTATTACAGTATCTGGTGGTTTGATATGCCAATGCATTTTTTGGGCGGAATGTTCATAGGAATGATGGCACTATGGCTCTTTTGCATGCCAAATAGCATTAAGTCTGGTTCACCTCAAACGGTATTTAAGGTCTTTTTAGTTACGCTCACCTTAGGTCTCGTTGTTGGGTTTTTCTGGGAATTTTTTGAATATGGAGTTGGTCATCTATTCTCTGTAGATCTAGGAAATACACTTGATTCGACAAGTGATCTCTTTTTTGATATCGCCGGTTCACAAGCAGCAGCACTTTACTTTTTCCTGTTTCGTTTCGATAAACAGGAGAATAGGATATAATACTTTTTATGGAAGAAAAAAAATTAAAACTCACATTTTGCGGAGGCACTGGCACAGTAACCGGGGCCAATTTTTTACTTGAAGGGGAAGGAAAGAAATTCCTTATCGATTGCGGACTTACTCAGAGTGAGAAACTTGCTGATGACATGAACTGGAAGCCATTTCTCTATGATGCTGCGTCAATTGATGCGCTGTTTATCACCCATGCGCATATTGATCATATTGGTCGCATCCCTAAGCTCATTCACGATGGATTCAAAGGAAAAATCTATTCAACGATTCCCACACGAGATTTAGTTCCAATCATGCTCGAAGACACTGCCACGATTCTCTCCAGAGATACAGACAATCATTTGGACGAAATATATACAGTAGACAATGTTGCGAAAGCAATGAGTCTTTGGAATGGATTGGGCTACCATGAGAAAATAGAATTTCCGGGAGGATTTACTATGTCATTTGCAAATGCTGGTCATATTTTAGGGTCTGGTATGCTCGAGGTTCTCTATAATGGTAAAAAAATTGTATTCACCGGAGATCTCGGAAACTCGCCATCACCGATACTTCCTGATACTGAAAAAATCACTGATGCGGACTATCTTATTATGGAGTCAGTGTATGGTGATCGAAATCATGAAGATCGCGATGAGCGTAAAGATATGCTTGCGCAAGTCATCAATGATAACTTTAAAACAAAAGGCACACTTATTATCCCAACATTCTCACTTGAACGAACCCAGGAGTTGTTGTTTGAAATAGATAACTTGTCGTCACAGAAGAAAATTGCGGTGCAGCCAATATTTCTCGATTCTCCGCTAGCTATCAGACTTGATGCGGTATTTAAAAAGCACGAAGACTATTTCAACGAAACCGCTCGTGCAATTCTTCGAAAAGGTAATGATATGTTTGATTTTCCTGGGCTTAAAGTGACACTCGAAACAGAACAATCCAAAATGATATTGAATACTCCTGACCCGAAGATAATCATTGCTGGTTCAGGAATGTCTAACGGTGGTCGTATCGTGCATCATGAGAAGAATTATCTTCCAAATGCTAATAATACGATTCTGCTTGTTGGGTATCAATCTTTGGGCACACTCGGGCGATTTATTGAAGATGGAAATAAGACGGTGAAAATAAATGGTGATGAAATTCCGGTACGCGCGAAAGTGGCAAAAATCGCTGGATACTCTGGTCACAAAGACTCCGATGGGCTGCTTGCGTTTGCCGGCGATACTGCAAAAACAGTGAAGAATATATATGTGGTAATGGGTGAACCGAAGTCAGCACTCTTTTTGGTTCAGAAAATTCGAGATAATTTTAACCTGAATGCCTCTGCGCCACTCGCAGGAGATTCAGTGACACTTGATTGCAGTTTTAATTAGAAATTTTATTAATATATAATCAACCATATGACAGATCATATAAAAAGGACGTTAGAAGATGGAAATGTACACAATCACCTTAAATTAAAATTGGGTGTGTCTGGCGCCGCAGAAACAGGACACTGCGGTGTGGACGCGCTCGATAAGGCAAAAGAACTTGGTCGTGAGATTGCACGACAGGGGGCTATTATTGTGACTGGTGCAACTACAGGCTTTCCGCTCTGGGCTGCAATGGGAGCAAAAGAAATGCACGGTATTTCTGTGGGTCTTTCACCAGCATCAGGGGAGAAAGAACACGTGAATGTATACCGATTGCCGATTGATTATATGGATCTCATTATTTACACCGGTTTTGGATACCCAGGACGAGATCTGCTTTTCACACAGTCATGTGATGCAATGTTTATCGGATGTGGTCGCATTGGCACCATTCATGAATTCACTATTGCATTTGAAGATGGTCGCCCAATCGGTATTCTTGAAGGCTCATGGGAAACAGCTAAAGAGCTCAAGGAAATCCTTGAAAAAGGTCACCGTCCAAATGATAAGATTGTTTTTGATTCAGATCCGAAGCGTCTCGTTGAGAAAGTGATTGCTTTAGCACTCAAAGATAAGGTGAAAGATTTTCAGATTCCAAGTCCGGTATCTACCGCGCCTCATGATGGGCCGCAGTGGAGCTAGGTACTCAAAAATCGAAGTATAAAGAAAGCCTGTACTCTCTTGTACAGGCTTTCTTTTAAATGTTAGAATAAACCTGTTATTTAAACCCTATGACTGAAGAAGAAAAGATCAAAAAAATAGAGGCACTCTACGCTGAAGCCTTGGCTAAGATTAAGGCACTTGAAGAGGAGCAGAAACAAATTGTTGCTAATTTTATTAAAGACCTCGATGCGAAGAAAATCGAAGCACTTCGAGCTGATTTAACCAAATAATCATATGCCCCCAAAAAGTTCAGTTGAAGATTTAAAACAACAAAATGCCAAAGTTGAGCAACAACTCGGCAACCTCAAAGATACGCAGGAGGGGGCTCGAGCGCTCGAGAATATAAGCCCTGATGCTGCCGCCGATAAGGCAGTAGAAGATCTCATTAATCAAGCCAATCAATCCAGTGAACTTCCGATTGCCCTCAACCAAAAGATGGATACGACAGTTGAGGCGCGTGGGGTTGGTGCTGAATTACTACCTGCTGTAAATGCAGAAATTACTGCAAAAGAACAAGAGAAAGCTGCGGTGGTAGATGAATATCAGAAAAAAATAGAAGAAGTAAAAAATACACCTACGACTGGTGGTTTTGTGTCGTCTTCAACTGAAGCGCCAATGTTCTCTACTCCATCTGTGGTGGGCGAGAAAGCACCTGAACCAGTTGCTCAAAATGAAGAAAAAAAAGAGGTGACTGCAGAGGAAAAAAAAGAAGCACAAGTAGCTCCAGCTCCCGTGGCTCAAGTTGAATCAACCACAGCAAGTTCTGAGGCTGCAGCGAATGCTGGCCCTGAAGTTAATATGCCCGCTCCAGATGCATCTGCTGAGGCTAAGAATAAAACACCGGAAGAAGTGAAAAAAGAGCGCCAATGGGCGATTGTTGATGAGTTTAAAAAAGAATGGGAGGCAAAAAATGGTCCACTTGAGCGACAACTAACAAAGAAAGAGATCGAAGAGAATAAAATGTTTGCTGAAAAATTCGGTAAGCAATGGGACGGTAGTACCACTCAGTTGACTGATGAAGCAAGTGAATTTATTTTTGATCATAAAAATGGTGGTAAAGATTCAATATTCGCTAAGGCTGAAAAAACTCTGAAAGAACGTTTCCCTGAGTATGACGAAAAAGCAAAACAGGAAGTTGTAGTGGGTGAGGAAACTAAAATACAAAATGAAGTAGCGGAGAAAGTGGTAGAAAAAGCCGCTGAGTCTGGTTTAGAGAATCTTTCAAAAAGTGAACTTGTTGCCCAGCTTGAATCTGCGAAAAAAGAAGAAGCAGAATGGTTTGAAAGAACTAAAACTGTTTCAATGAAAGAGCAGGAGGTAAAAAGTTTTGATCACAATGTTGAATACGCGAAAAATATGCTCGCATTCATTGAGCTGAAGAAGAGCGAGTTTGAGTCTATTCTCGACAAATCTATTACGATAAATACGGCTGAAACCGCAAATCCTGAAAGTATGGTGCTCGTGAATGATGGAGTTTCTAGCGAAGGGGAACCAGTTCGTACAAATGAGGTAATGACTCGTTCTGGTTTGGTGGCGCTTATCTATGAAATGATTATGAAGTATGGCGCTAAGAAGGGATACAGTGAAAATCCTAATAGTGTATTTCGTTTGAAGAAGAATACTCAAGAAATAAGCGCTCAAAAAGAAGAAAATACAGAAGCACGACAAGAAGCGCAAGAAGCAAAAGATGAAATTGCTGCAAATAAAGAAGAGATGGCGGAAACACAGAGTGCGAAGGCTGACATGAAAGGTCTCGAATCACCAGCGACAGAAACAACGTTGCGAGGACTCTTTGCTGAGTTTGAGGATTTCCTTACCAAACAGATCAATCAACCAAAACCAACAGCAGAACAAATTGACGCTGTGAAAAAAGAAGCAGATATGATTTGGGATTCGTACAATAAGAGTAAGAAGAAAGTCGAAGCGATTGAAGCAAAAATAAAAGAAGTGGAAAAGGCAGAAGAGGCAAAAAAGAATGAAGCACCAGCAGCACAAACAGCTTCTGCTGAACAGACTCCTCCACCAACAGGGTCGCCAGAGGCAGTAGCTTCGGCTGAACCCGCATCAGAAAAACTCAAAGATAATCTTCTTAATATAAAATATGATTTCGCAGAAAATACAGCTGACATGGCTTCAAAAGTAGAGAATACAATTCCAGATCAGGTTGCAACACCTTCCTCGAATGTTTCTACCACCGAGGCTCCCGTATTTACACAGTCGACTTCATCCGCGGAAGCACCAGTCTATTCAGCTTCAAACACAAGTACGACCGTAGAAGGGGATAACCAGAATGGTAACGTGGCTGTCGACTTCGCTAATAGCGCTACAACTGGCGAGATTAATCAGAATCTAAATACTACAACGAGTCGGGTAGAGCAAACACTAAATGAAGTGAAAACCAAGGAGCCACAGGAATTGAATATTTAAAACATATAAAGACTCCGTTGAAATCTGACTTCAACAGAAAATAAAAAACCCAGACCTTAGTCTGGGTTTTTTATTTTGTTAGAGACTTTTGACGAGACGTTCAAATGTCTGTGGGTGTTTGTGTGCAAGATCAGCTAAGATTTTACGGTCAACGAGAATTCCTTTCTTCTTCATTGCTCCCATGAATTTGCTGTATGCCATACCATGTGGGCGAACTGCAGCGTTGATTCGGACTTGCCATTCTCGGCGTTTATCACCTTTCTTGTCTTTGCGGTGAGCGAACGCTGATGCTCCAGCATGAAGCAATGCTTCTTTTGCTTGGCGTTCCTTGGTGCTTCGGCCATGGCGGAAGCCTTTGGTCTTCTTCAATATACTGCGGCGGCGCTTAAGCGCATTTACTCCTTTTTTTACTCGGGTCATGTGATTATTTGAATACTGGCATCAAATGGCTTTGAGCTTTCTTCGTGATATTAAAAATTTTCGTCTTGCGACCTGCAAGTTGTGTTGTTCGTGACTGTTTCGAATTGAAATGGTTAAAACCTGGAGTACGTCCCAAAATTTTGCCATTTTTCGTAACCTTCAATCTTTTTGTGTATGATTTTGTTGTTTTCATAAAATTATTTCTTTACTTCTCGCTCGATGGTCACCACCATTCCTTTTGGTCCTTTCTTTGGTGGCTCGGCAATTTTATACTGTTCCGTTATTAAATGCAATACCCGATCGAGGCGCTCTTTAAGGAACCCTTCCTGCATGTATTTAGAGCGACCTGCAAGGTATAACTCTACTTTGATGCGGTGTCCTTCTTTAAGCCATGCTGAGGCCTTCTTAGCCTTAAGCTCAAGATCGTGATCGCCGGTACCTATTTTTATCTGAATTGATTTAGTCTCCGTTGCTTTCGCACCAGCTCGAGCTTTTTTGTTCTTTTTGCTTTGCTCGTACTGATACTTTCCAAAATCCATAATCTTGGCAATCGGTGGGGTAGCACCTGGGGATATCTCGATAAGATCGAGTCCCAAGTCCATCGCCCGAGTGAGAGCTTCTTTAAAGCTCATAACGCCTAAATTGGCGCCGTCTCCTCCGATGACCCGAAGTTCTGTTGCCCGTATTTGA
>JAHFNN010000041.1 GCA_023267315.1 Candidatus Nomurabacteria bacterium
CATGGCAAAAAGCCAGAAAAAATTAATTTTACGATAGAAACACCTACAAATATATCACTAGATTGTACTGGTTGGATTTATGCAAAACAAATTGCAACTAGCAATTTTAAAGAAGGAGAAACATTGCAATGGAATGGAATCATGAATACTGCAGATCAGACATTTTACGGTGATATCGCAAGCTATCTTTTTCCTAAAATTAAACACAATCAGGGGAATAATTTTAAAAGCATAGACCAAACAATACAAGACATTCAAAGTAACATACCCATAAAAAGTACAGTCATCGTCTACGACGATATAGAAGGTCACAGACATATACTCAATCAATAATAAAACAAAACACGACGCAACGTCGTGTTTTGTTTTATTTAAATACATTTACGTGGAAATAAATGGTTATTGAACAAACATAAGGTCAGGAGAATATCCTGTTCCAGTGGCGTTTGTTGCATATCCTCGAGTGTAGTACGTTACTCCTTTCGTTAGACCAGTCCGGGCTTGAGTGAAGACTCCAGTCGTTGTTCCACCTTCAGCTATACAGTTTGTAGTAGGTGCTGGTGTTGTACCCCAACAAGTTCCACGTGCAGATATGACAGCAGGAATTCCAAGTGAAGAAACTTCGGCCCCAAGCGTTGCTTTCGTTGGAGCTGTTGGCGTTGCAGTTGGATTAATTACCGTAGGAACTACATTTGGACCACTCGTGGTAAATGTTTTAGTTCCAGAATGATATTGATTATAAGTTAATTGTTCATATGACATCACTGAATAATAATACTCGGTATTTGGAAGAAGTCCTGTAACAGTGAAGCTATGACTCGTTACATAGAAAGAATTACTAAAAGGATTTACTTGTGTATATGATGCGCCACCAGTAGTACTGAGCCAAACTTCTGATGTTGATGGAGTTGCTGTTGTCCATGTTATTACTGCACTTGTTGATGTAATACTAGAAACAGTAGGAACAACAGCATATGGGTCGGTCCCTCCATTTGAAGAAATCACCTGAAGCGAATTAGTTGAATCCGGTACGGCTGAACCTGAGGTATCATACACATTGACCGTAAGTGTATGAAGACCATTTGCTACACTCGAAGTATCCCAAGCGTACGAATACGGATACCCTAAGAATGTTGGGTTTGAAGCATTAGGATCACCAGAAGCCACAAGAGTAGGGTCACCTGGAAGGGTTTTGACAATATTTCCATCTACCAAGAAATCGACTTTTCCAACTGGTTGACAGAAGTTTTTAACATATGAAGTGAGTGTTAACATCCCCCCACAAGTAGCTGGACCAGACATAGAAGCAAGACAACTACCGTCCCATGTGAGATCTGATTTTATAGTAGGAAACTTTGGTGTAAATTGATGTATCCATGATGACCAATATGTATCAGGAGTACTCGAATCCATATACTCTTGAAATGTCCAGAATGAATTATCCACAGGATCGACGGCCGTACCACTCCAATTTCCCCATCGATCTCCAATAGCGCCGTTATATGAAGCAGTTCCTTGTTTAGCAACAGAAACCGGCGACATCGTTCCTAAGGGATCTGATACAGATCTACTGACATACAGAGCGCTTGGCTCAGAAAGTGCAGATGAGCCTGAGAAACCGATACCGACATCACTGCAGGCGTCCACTGAAAGTGTTGGGAAATAATAAGACGTTGCATTAGTCGGACTCAGGTCGACAACAACTCCATCTTGAAAAAGAGCTGGGTCTCCACCAGAAGCGATTTTTGACATATCTATCTGCCCCCAATAAACCAAATCTCTATCCGAGGTAGTTGGAGATACCAGTTCATGAGAAGTTATGTAGAGGGATCCATTGCGAAACACCGGATCTTCTATTCCTGTTGTGTCGAAAGGTTTATAAATAATTGGAGTTTGAAAAGTATTTACATAATATGATGCAACAGGCTCAGCCGCAAGAGCATATGTTTCTGGAGAACCTGCCGTTGGTAATGATAGAGGTTTCAGTAGAGATAAAGTGGCTGTATTTGCTGGACCATTTATGGCTAAAATATGAAGCGTAGTGGAATGAAGATACCAAGAAGCAAGATAAAGGTTCTTTTCATTACTATCATATGTATGTGCCGGCGCAGGCATAACCTCAGCGTTCAACCAGTTAAGACCAGGTAACGTCCAATAAAATTGACTACCAGCAAGCGTCCCACTCATTGCCATAGTTTTATCGTAAACTAGTATGTGTGCAAAATTCTGAGAATTATACGTACTGGAACTTGTCGTTTGCAGAGAGAGCGCTATCATATCCGCATTAATCCCGAGCCGAGCAATGTGCACGTAATTGCTCATGTCATACGCAAATGGAATAGTATATGTATACCAAGAAGCTGTAGGATCTCCTGTTTGTGACACAGCAAGGTACACATATTTCTTCGTAGAAATATCTGTCGCAGATAATATAAACTTATCGCTCTCTTCGTCGTACAAGATCTTTGGATTACCGGCAGGAGCGCTGAAAAGAGCGCTCAATTTTGCACCGAGAGGGATATTAGATCCTTTTGCATAGACATTTATTTCATTTCCGCCGAGATTGTTTGGAGTATTTGTCACCGCGACAACATGAGAAAGGCCCACGGCAATCGTACAATCACATTCGAGTTGCTCGCCATCCGCATCTCCGAAGCTTACGTTCAAAGCTGAAGTAGATGGAATATTGGGTATATTATTTTTGCGATTATTTTTTGTGGATACAACATTATTTACACTTACAGTTACTGTTCTAGATACCGTAGTATTCCCGGCATTATCGATTACCTTTGCTGAAAGCGAATATATTCCATTACGATATGACTGAGTATTCAATAAAATCGAGTACGGAAATACCATGCTTTTCCCAGCTGATGTGTCGTTGATATAATATTCAACTCTTTTTATTCCAGAACCTTGATCAGATGCATTCACGGCTAGAGATACTTGTCCTGATACTAGTTGGTCATTTTTTGGAGAAATAATTTGAACTTTCGGTGGAATAGTGTCTTTTGTTGCACCTTTACTTACTTGAGCGATTTTAGAAAAATCGACTGTACGAGCATGAATACCTGTTGTTGGAACTCCTCGAGCAGGAAGTATTGCTTGCTGGGATTGGATTGCTGACGCAGGATTAAAATAATTTTTCAGCGGCTTTATTGAAAAAATCACCAATATGATCGCAACAAAAAACGCACCGACCACTAAAAAATCCTTTTTATTTTTCATATCATAAGTATACCAAGTGATACTATAAAAGAAAATGTTATATAAAAAAGAGGCCAGTATCTTTACAGATACCAGCCCCTCCTATTCATTTATTACTTATTCGCTTAATTCTCTGCAGCAACAGCTACATCTTGCGTGACAAGCAGCTTAGTTAAAAGAATGAAAGCATTCTCCACTGAAGCCACGTCAACACGCTCTTTTGTAGTATGCGCGCCGTCAATCTGCGGACCGAATGAAATTATTTCTGCGTCAGGAAGTTTCTGCTGAATAACAGCACATTCCAGGCCGGCATGGATAATTTTTACCTGCGGTTCTGAATTGAAGGTTTCTTTGAAAGTTGCAACAGCAAGGTCAAGCAGTTTGTTTTCTGTCTTTGGCACCCATGCATAATACTTACTTTCAGTTTTTGCTGAAGCACCTGCATCTTCAAAAACCTGCGTGGTTGTTTCTTCAAACGTGTCAATTTTTGCATTAACTGAGCTCCTGAACATTGTCGTGATCTCCAGGGAATCCTCAGTCATCACCACAAGGCCAATGCTGTTTGATGTTTCAACAACATCATTATCACCCATAGTAATCACTCCGTTTGGAATCTTTTTCAAGATTTCCATGAGCGCATCCTGTGTGCCTTGAGTGAACACTTTTTTCTTGCCGGAAACGTTTTTGAAGTTGGTAGTAGGTGTTTCATTTTTCCACTCACTGAACACTGTTTCTACAGCCTGCTCAAATGCTTCGCAGAAACCTTTACCTTTTTTAATGGGTACGGCAACCACCGCTTTCGCTTCAAATGGAATGGTATTCATTTTCACTCCACCTTCAAAGCTGGCAATTCTGCATCCCCACGGTTTAAGTTCTGATATGACCTTCGCTAATGCAATGATAGCATTCGCATGCCCCAGGTGAATTTCAAGTCCTGAGTGTCCACCTTTTAAGCCGGATATTCCGATTTCGTAATATTTACTTTGGGGTTTTTTCTCAGAGTAGCAAATCGGCAATGACGCTTTCATCCTGATACCACCGGCACATCCAACGAAGAATGTATTTTTCTCTTCTGAATCCAGGTTGATGATCTGCGAGCTTTTAATCAGAGAGTAGTCAAACCCATTTGCTCCGTCCATCCCTCTTTCTTCATCTGTAGTGAAGAACAATTCAATCGGTCCATGCGGAATGTCTTTTTCCGTCATTAAAGCCATCTTCATTGCGATACCCAGGCCATTATCAAATCCTCCAGTGGTACCTTTTGCAAATACCACACCTTCATCAATACCAAGCTCAACAGGGAAAACAGATTGGATACCTTTGTCTTTCACACAAACCATATCGAGGTGACCCTGGATAAGGCGGAGCGGTAACTGCTCACAATCTGCAGTTGCAGGAATGCGGATCAGTACGTTATGAAGCTTGTCTTCAACAACTACTTCATAGCCCTGCTCTGTCGCAATTTCAACAATTTTAGCAGCAACTTTTTCTTCGTTGCCAGATTCACGCGGAATCTCACACAGCGTCTTAAAATGATGCCACACTGCTGCCGGATTGATGCCGGAAACTATTTCCATGTTTCGGTTAGAAATGTTTTCTTCATTCTTTTTTTTAATTAATGTCATACTTTAAAGTTTTAAACGTTAGAATTTAATTTTTATTCCAATCTTTTCGTAGATGGCAGAAAACTGGCTGGGTACAGTAGACGATTGTTTCTTATCAAATCCCTCAATAAGAGCAATATTTAAAAAACCTGCCCATGCAGATTTCCAAAAGATTACTCTTATTTACATTAAAAACCTTTAAAATTAAGCGATTGTAAAAGAACAGTGACTGCCTGCAACAGTAACATATAATACAAATTTGGTCAATTAAAAACCCCTGCCAAGGCAAGGGTTTTTAATTCTATTAGATTGTCTGTTTGGGGGTCCGGGTCTTTATAGTACTTTTAATTTTTCCTTTCTTGGTGTCAATAACGAGTTCGTTATTTTTGACGGTCACATACACGTAGTCCCCTTTTCCAACACCACGACTAATTATATGCGTTGCAATTGGATTTAGGATCTTACTCTGGATTAAACGATTGAGCGGTCGTGCACCATAGTGCGGATTGTAGCCTTCTTTTGCAAGATACGAGAGTGCTTCATCGGAAAGTTGGAGTGTGATATCTTTCGCAGTCAATCGATCAGACACAACCTTGATACGGATCTTAACGATTTCCTTAATTGCATCTGTTGAAAGCACATCAAAGACAATAATTTCATCAAGACGATTCAAGAATTCTGGACGGAAATAATCTTTGAGAGAACTTTGAACTTTTTCTTTCATCTGCACATATTCATCTTGTACCGTATTGGTAGTGAATCCAATTGATTCCATTTTCTCGATAAATTGCGAACCAATGTTTGATGTGAGAATGATGATCGTGTTTTTGAAGTTAACGACACGGCCTTTTGCATCAGTCAGACGTCCTTCGTCGAGCACTTGAAGCAGTACATTGAATACTTCAGGGTGCGCCTTTTCAACTTCATCGAATAATACGACAGAGTATGGACGGTGACGAATTGCCTCTGTAAGCTGACCTGATTCATCGTAGCCCACATATCCTGGAGGAGAGCCTAAGAGCTTCGACACACTGTGACGTTCCATGTATTCCGACATATCGACACGAATAAGCGCCTTATCGTCATTGAACATGAATTGTGCAAGCGTCTTCGTAAGTTCCGTTTTACCCACACCTGTCGGACCCAAGAAAAGGAATGAACCGATCGGTCGAGCAGGATCTGAAATACCAGCACGTGAACGACGGACAACGTCTGCAATCTTTTTGATTGCTTCATCTTGCCCCACAACACGCTTGCGGAGTTCGTCTTCAAGACGAGCAAGCTTCTCGCGTTCTTCTTCCATCATTTTCAAGAGTGGAATGCCTGTCCAGCGCGACACAACTTCAGCAATATCTTCGGCGGTAATTTCTTCTTTCAAGATACGACGAGACTTCTGAAGCTTTTTCAATCGAGAAAGTTTCACTTCAAGCTCTTTTTGTAATGTTGGGATTTTCCCATAGCGAATCTCAGCAGCACGAGCAAGATCTGCGCGAAGCTCAGCATTTTCAGCATCAAGTCGGAGTGACTCAAGCTCTTTCTTTATATTTCGAATTTCGAGCACGATTGATCTCTCATTTTGCCACTTCAATTCAAGCTCACGTGTTTTCTCACGAAGATTGGCAATTTCAGTATCAATCTCTTTAATGCGAGATTTTGTATCTTTTACTTCTTCTTTTGAATGGCCTTCAAGTTCTTTCTTGAGCGCCTCTTTTTCAATTTCCAAACGCATAATCTTTCGGTGTGCCTCATCGAGCACTGGTGGTTTATTTTCAAGCGCAATACGAAGTGCTGATGATGCTTCATCAATCAAATCGACAGCTTTATCTGGAAGATAGCGGTTTGTAATATATCGCGCTGAAAGATTTACCGCAGCAACAATCGCATCGTCAGTAATACGCACACCATGATAGAGTTCATATTTTTCTTTGAGACCGCGGAGAATCGATGTGGCATCTTCCATAGAAGGCTCATCGATAAATACCGGCTGGAAACGTCGTGCAAGTGCAGGATCTTTTTCAATATGCTTTTGATATTCTTTAAGCGTGGTCGCACCAACCGCACGAAGTTCTCCACGTGCAAGTGCAGGCTTCAACATATTTGAAGCATCCATCGCACCTTCTGAAGCACCAGCACCAACAATGGTGTGAATTTCATCAATGAAGAGCACAATCTTTCCATCAGCACGTTCAATTTCTTTCATAATACCCTTTAGTCGCTCTTCGAATTCACCGCGGTATTTTGTACCCGCAAGTAATGAACCAAGATCAAGTGATACGAGCTCTCTGTCTTTCAAGAGTTCTGGAACATCACCTTTTGCGATCCGCTGTGCCAATCCTTCAACGACTGCAGTCTTACCAGTACCTGCTTCTCCGATCAATATCGGATTATTTTTTGTACGACGAGAAAGAATCTGCATAATGCGCATTATTTCAGTATCGCGACCAATGACGGGATCGAGTTTGTCTTCTTTTGCGAGCTTCGTAAGATTGCGCGTAAATTTTGTAAGCATGCGGAATTTCTTCGGCGATGCAACGTCGGTAATATTTTGGGTACGAAATTCTTGAATTATTTTTAGCACAGAATCCTTTGAGATACGGAACCGAGCAAGAATCTCACGAGAATCAGATGGAGTTTCAAGTATTGAAACAAGTAGGTGTTCGGTTGATACGAATTCATCTTTAAGTCCTGCCGCAACCTTACTTGCGTTTTCAATCACCTGTGCCAAATCCGGCGTCAGGTAAATCTGATATGACGGAGATACTGTGTTGCGTGACTCTGGAGCTTCAATTGCTTCTACTAATGAGTCAGTGAGTAGCATGGTATCAACCTCAAGGCGATCGAGAATTGAAGTAATCATGGATTCTTCTTGAAGAAGGAGCGCAATTAATAGATGTGTCGAATTAACATGGTTTTGGCCACGTTCAATTGCAAGCTCGTG
>JAHFNN010000042.1 GCA_023267315.1 Candidatus Nomurabacteria bacterium
AAGACGCATGATGAATAATATGGAAAACACACTCTCGGTAAAAAATATTTCAAAATCATTCGTGGAATTAAACGGCAAACATCTTCACGCGCTTGATGATATTGATTTAGATGTTAAAGCAGGCGAATTTTTTGTGCTCTTAGGTCCATCAGGATGTGGTAAATCGACACTACTTCGTATCATGAGCGGACTTGAAAAAAATTATAAAGGCAAAGTCACCCTGGCTCCAGGATTCAACCATCTTGATTTTAGTTTTATATTCCAGCAATTTGCACTACTTCCATGGCTATCAGTATATAAAAATGTTGAACTTCCACTGATCGCACGAAATATTCCAGAGCATGAGCGGAAAAATATCATTATGAAAGAACTCGAGACATTGGGGCTTACGCGATTTGCCCACCAAATGCCACGAGAACTTTCAGGTGGAATGAAACAACGTGTTGGTATCGCACGAGCACTCGCGACAAATCCAAAAATTATCTTTATGGATGAACCATTCTCTGCCCTCGATTCGTTTATTGCAAAAGAATTACGAAATGAACTTCTACAAATATGGGAGGAACGAAAAATGACTGTTATTATGGTCACACATAATATCGAGGAAGCCGTCCAGCTCGCAGACCGTATTGCCGTCATGTCTTCACGTCCTGGTAAAATCCAAAAGATAGTAGAAAATACCGTTCCACGACCACGGTCCCTCCGATCTCAGCCATTTTTTGATATGGAAGATACCCTTACCGCACTCGTTAAGGTCTGATAGGAAGTGTGATACTTTTCAGATCCTTTTTTGGTTTCGTGAGATTCACGATTCCCTTTTTTGTAATGAGTATCATGTCTTCGATTCGTATTCCGCCGAAACCTTTTTTATATACACCTGGTTCTACTGTTACAACCATGCCTGGTTTCAAAATATCAAGACTTTTAGGTCGTAGTGTTGGCCATTCATGAATCACTGTTCCTACCCCATGACCTAAGCCATGTGGAAATGATTTCTTTCCAAATTTTTTATATAAATACTCACGCGCAATACTATCAAGCACATCTCCGCGCTGCTCACCTTTAATAAGTGCCTCTATCACTTTATTTTGCGCTGTAAGTACTCCTTCATACAGTGCACGTGCAGGTACTGATGGCTCACCAAAAAAATAAGTTCGTGTCATATCCGAGCAGTAGCCATCCCATGTCGCCCCAAAATCAAGCATTACGATATCACCCTTTTTAAGCTTTGTGTCATTTGGTTCGTGATGAATATCTGCCGTACCTTTACCAAATGCCACAATCGGTGGAAATGGTAGTGCGGTCACCCTGCGCTCAATCAACATTTTAATAATGGAATCCGCAACCTCCTTTTCTGAAATTCCAATACGTAGTTTTTCAAGAATCAGTGAGAGTATTTCCTCAGAAATTCTCTGGGCTCTGATTATGTTATCTTGTTCTTTTTTTGTTTTGAGTGCTCGCAAATCTTGAAGCACGGGTAATTGTTTTTTCATATGGAGAGCATAACGTTATTATAGAAAAATGCAAACAAAATGCGCAGTAAAGAACTAGATTCTTTACTGCGCGAAAATCTTACAAAAAAAACTAATTGGTGCATGAAAAACGCCCCTTATTAGAAATTGCTGCACCTATCGCCCCTAAACCATTCTTGATTGCAGTATGATAGATAATATGACTTTTTTGGGATGTACATAGCAGGTCTTCCGGAGTGCACTGCGCAACGATCCAGTCTCCTCGCTTTATTTCTATCATGAGATCATTCGGCCTCCAGTACGTTTTTCCAACAATAAATTTTATCTGATTCTGGCTTACCTCCTCCCGATCTATCAAGAATTGAAGATGCTCAAAATCGCCGCCTAAATACACACCGTTAATGATTTCTTCACTTCCTTCCAATTGATTGCCAAGTGTGTGAACATAGGAAAGTACATGCTGGTCATCCTCTCCTCCATAAAATAACGGGAAGTTGCATGGAGGAAAATCTTCAAACAATGTATCGACGGCATCTCCTGTCTTTTTATTAAACATCAGGCCCGCTGAACCATACATATTGTGGTCTGTAAGGATAATGGTAGATTTTTCAAACTCTTCTGTCGTCCGGATAAACGGATTGGCTATGAGAATATTGCCTCTAGCTGGCTTCAATATCTTTTTAGATTTCATACTATTGGGGTTTAAATGGTTTCGATTGATGATAGAATATAAAATCCGCATGGTCAATATACACAACAAAGATATTACCGCATAAAAATAAAGCTATACGTTCTATAAATAGAACGTATAGCTGTGAAAGCTGTACTAATTAGACACAAATGGAACGTCTTTTATGGGGTGTTTTGGTCTGTATTTTTCTAAAAGAGTACTCCATAATCTTGAGTCCTCAGAAAAACAAACATCTTCGATCTCTTGAGCGTTTTCGGTAGTAAATCGAAGAATTATCCAAGCTCTTTTTGAAATTTGTTTTTCTAATTCCTCTTTTTCCCACTCACAACAACCAGTAAAAAAACGAAGTTGCTCAGTATATAACTCTCTTGCTGCAATGGTTTTTTTGAGTTCTTCAAAATCCCCTCCGCAATGAATTTCACTTACAACCTTATCTCCCACAACTCTATTAGCAAGTGTATGTAGGAAAAATAATGTTGTAGTTTGAATGGTACCACCTATATAAATAGGGGCATCAAATTCAGGAAAGTTCTTCAATACATTACACACCTCTTTGCCAGACTCTCTGTTAATAACGAGTCCAGAAATTTTTCCATCTTTCACTTGAGTTACAAGCAAGATAACTTGAATAAGAACATCGGTACCGATCATTGCTGGAGAGATCCCCGTGGTAACAAGGATGTTACCTACTTCAACATTACGTGTAGTTTCCATGGCGCTAGATTTTTAATTCAAGCGTGATTATACGCACTCTATAACAGAGTGTCAATTTATTAATACTAGGGGTATTCTTGAAATTATTATTGGATATGCTACACTCTGATGACCTGGGCCCTTAGCTTAGTTGGTAGAGCGCCTCATTTGCAATGAGGAGGTCATCGGTTCGAATCCGATAGGGTCCACTTGAACAAAAAAGCCACCTGCGTGGCTTTTTTGATTACAAGTGGAAGACAGAGGCGCATTCGCACAGCAGTGCGAATGCCGAGTCGGGGTCACAAAATACAATCACCACTACGAGATTTTTCCGTCAGGAAAAATACTTGTGACCACACGCATCCTATTTGACTAAATAAAAGATACATGTTACCGTAATGCCAACGGTAGTTTTTTGACAATGGTTTAATTAGTGACTACAGAAGATTGAAAAGTCTTTTGTAGTCACTAATTTAAACTTTAAATCCAATGAATAACTCTATTTTAGAACCTAAAATGATTAGGAGACAAATTCTTTTAATCAAACAAAATTTTTCAAGCTATCCATCTTCAGATGAAGATACGGAAGCAAGAATTGCTCAAACAATGGAAAGTGGTATCTGGCCGCTTGTAAACCATATCAGCTCTTTTGAATACCCAAGAGAATTTTCAGTAGGAGTAATGAAATTATCACATTTCCCTATCGAAAAAGAAGAGAAAGATAAATGGTTAAATGAATTTGCCTATGAAATAAACAATAGCAGAATGGGTCACTTTTACAGATTCACTGAAGATGATGCGTTCAAGATGGATTCATCACTTGGTGAAATAATGAATGCACTGAATGCAATGAAAAAAGCAATTCCCTTCATTAATTTTTTTGTTTCGGATGATTCAGAAAAAGGAGGAATTCAGTTAGTTGCTCAGGATAAAATTATGGCACAGCATAATCTTGTACAGAGTATTGGTGACAACGACTGAATATAAATTAAAATAGAAATCAAAAGGGGCCCTTCTAATTTTACAGAAGGGCTTTTTTATTTCTTATTCCCCTTGATCGCAAGACCAATCACGTGATCCAAAAATTGTGGAAACGGATGCCCTACTGCCGAGAGTGCTTTTGGTAACAGCGACTCTTCAATCAATCCTGGTAATGTATTCACTTCAAGAACATAAATACCATTCTTGGGAGTGACAATGAAATCAGTACGGGAATAGTGACGAAGTCCCAACTTTTCATGAATCAGCTTCGCCATCTGACTCAAATCAGCTTTCTCTTGGTTTGTAAAATTGCCTGGACAACGTTGTTCAACAGTATTTTCATACTTCGTATCATAATCAAAAAAACGCTTGTTCTTAGGAATGACAATTTCAATTGGCATCAATGCATAAGTTTTTTCATTACGGAATTCGTCAATAACACCTACGGTTGCCTCCTTTCCAAAAATGAATTCTTCTACAATTACACTCACTCCAAGATTAACTCCTTGATCAATTGCTCGAATAAGTTCGGGATATGTCTTTGCGACATGTATTCCCATTGAAGAACCTCCAGTCAATGGCTTCACGATCCATGGTGGTGGAAACGTTTCGTATACTTTCTGTGCTTTCTTTTCAGCATATTCATCCCGTGAACCATCTAAATCCTCATTATAGGCAGGAAAAAGTACATGCCGCGGTGTCTTCATACCGAGATCCTGAAATGTTTTTTTAGCAAGTGTTTTATTGAACGCAACATATGACGGCTCTGGTTCTGATCCGGTATATGGCAGACCAAGTCGCTCAAATACCCATGATGCTTTTCCATCTTCACCAAACGCTCCATGAAGTGCATTGAACACAACATCCACTGAATCACGGATACGTTCTCCATCTGCAGGAAGTCCATTTACATGCCACATTCCCTCACGATCAAGAAAAAGATCGACAGGTTTATATTTGTCTTGCGGAAGCGAGCGAAGCACATGCCCACCTGTTTTTATTGAGATATCATATTCAGGACTAACACCGCCCCGAACAACGCCGACTCTAATCATATACTTAAGTATAACGTATAAATACTCAATGATAAAGTAAGAAACCAACACATTACAGCAAGCATGATATAATCTCGGGTATGCCATGGTATATATTCGGTCTTGGAAGTGCACTTATTTCTGCATTCGGAAGTATAGTTGAAAAGAAAATGCTTGTTCGCAATTCCCCTGCTACCTATGCAGTTACTTATGCTTTTCTCAACTTTTGTTTTGGGTTACCGCTTATTTTTTTCACTGATTTTACGACAATTACTCCGTACGCGATATTCATCATGTATTTAACCACGCTGGGATCTTCGATCGGATTCATATGTGTGGTAGAAGCAACAAAATATATGGAAGTCAGCGAAGTATCAGTACTGTTGCTTCTCGATCCTGGTGTCACTGCTCTATTAGGAGGAGTAATGCTTGGAGAATTTTTTAGTTGGAATGCAATGGGCGGCATCATATTGCTCATCATTGGTGTCTACATCGCTCGACTTCGCGGCCACCATGGATTATTCGATCCACTTAAAAGAATTTTTAAATCAAAATATGTACAGATCGTACTTTTTGGAATACTTGCATACGCAATAGGTTCTCAATTTGGTCGTTTTGCTATTCATGGACTCAAAGTACCGATACTTACTTTTTTATTTTTCCTGCAAACAGGATTATTCTTGAATATTTTTCTCTGGGATATACTTCGACCACGAAAAAGCTCATTCAAAACTGGAAAGCTCACTGCAAAAGAACTCTTGACCCTTTCAGGAGTTTCGATACTTACCATCGCATCACGTCTCATGCAAATACAGGCAACGCGGATGGTGTACGCGGCGTTTGTGACTGCAACAAAAAATACTTCAGCATTTTTTGTTGAATTATTTGCGGGGAGATTTATGGGTGAAAAAAATATCGGTAGAAAAATTATTGGAACCTGTGTTATGATCGCTGGAACAATTATTATCATTTATTCTTCGTAATAAAGTTCTCTGAACGTTTTTGTTTGTGGAACGTAATTGCAAAGCGATGCGCTTCATTGTTTGCAAGAATAATCGACTTCTGATGAGCCTTGGCGAGCTTTGCATCCCCTAAAACCTCTCGTGCCTTATGACGATCGTCTTTTACCACTGAAACAACTGGAATTGGAAGCTGGTATCGTTGTAAAACTTTTTCCGCCACATTGATTTGTGCAACCCCACCATCAATAACAACAAGGTTAGGCATTCCCCATTCAGTATGACGGAAACGACGTGAAAGAATTTCTTCGAGAGCCCCAGTATCATTTGCTCCTGATTGAGTTCGAATGATGAATTTACGATATTCATTTTTATCAGGTTGCCCATCTACAACAACTGTCATAACACCGACCATGTTCTTCCCGCTCATATGTGCGATATCATAGGCTTCAATACGGTATGAGTCTTCTGTTATTTTTGAAAATTGTTGCTCATTCTTTAAAAGCGCAACATCATTAATATGCCCGAGTGCAAAGAGTTGATTGCGCACCCTACCAGCTTCTTCAAATCTTTTTGCCTTTGCTAAGGATTTCATCTCTTTTTCAAGCGATGTAAGTATTTGTTTTTTCTTTCCTTCAAAAAAGAGCTTTATGTGCTTTAGATTATTTTTGTATATCGCAGTAGCTTCCTCGTTCGAGAAATCTGGTGCGAGTCCCAACTGACGATAAAATTCATAATTGTCTCTTTTTGATGAACTGGTATCCACAAATGGAAATATACGTCTAATAATTTTCATTGCTTCACGAAGCTGACCACCGTTAGTAAACGGGCCAAAGATAGCTTGCAGATCATATTCATTCGAGCGTGAATTTTTCAGATCAATATTTTTTCCACGAATGACGATGACTTGAGGAATCTGCTCTTTTGTTATACAAACATAATTCCAACTCTTATCGTCCTTCTCACGGGTATTGTAGTAGGGCTGATGTTTTTTTATGAGTGATGCTTCAAGGATGAGCGCTTCGAGTACGGAGTCTGTCTCTTGCCACTTGATTGTGGAAGCCTTAAATACCATATCAACGATAAGTGGGCCACGAGTTTCGATAAGGTCATTGGCAAAATAACTTTTTACCCTATCGCGAAGTGAAGTTGCTTTACCGATGTACAAAATAGTCTTTCCTTTTTGAAAGAAATAGACACCTGGTTTAGCAGGAAGCTTTATATTCTTGAGCGTATTTTTTTTCACACAGGTACTATACAGCGAGAGATGATATTAGTAAATTCCCCCTACACCCCCCACGTCCCTCGTATCGTCCCCTTCTCTACGACAAACTCTTTCGACGTAAACACTTTGGCATAGGTTCCATCAGGTTGTTTCTCTTCAATGGTAACGATATAGGTGCCATTTGGAATGAGACAGTAGAACTTACCAGTCTCGGTGGTAACTTTGTGGATGACTTCGTTACCCATGGTGGCAGAGAAGACACGGATGATGGCACCTGCGAGTGGTTGACCGGTGTCTTTTTTCACAATGGTACCTAACTTTGAGAGTGAGACACCCACTTCCTTGCCGATGAGTAGTGCAATGTAGATACCGAAGACGACGATGTTGTAGATGTTTGGTGAGACGATGAAGGCAACGAGTGAGACGATGATACCGATACCGAAGAGAATGTCAGAGACACGGTTGAAGATGATGACGCGATGTTCATACGCTTGGGCGATTGCTTCTTCGTGCTTTCTGACTTCATCTTGGTTGAAGATGATTGGAT
>JAHFNN010000043.1 GCA_023267315.1 Candidatus Nomurabacteria bacterium
AGAAAGAGATAATAATGCGTGCAGTGTTTTCCGAACTCAAGTTTTCTGGAAATACCCTTGAGTATAAATGTAAAAATGGCTTTCGTGCCTTACAAAACCGACTTTTACCTATTTGTGACCCCACAGAGAATCGAACTCTGATTATCGGATTGAAAACCCGGTGTCCTAACCGTTAGACGATGGGGCCAAAAACGTTAAAAACTATAACACCTTTTTAAAAAAAACGCAAAAACTTCTCTGGCTATATTCCCCTACTCTAGGCTTCAATTTTCCTATCAGAAGCATGTGCTGAGGTATGAGCAAGTAAGACGATCCCGAGTGCGAGAATAAGCACATTTTTGATGATGTATTGACCTTCAAGTGTCGGGATGAAAGGTGCCTGCCAGACTAAATGCGGAAGACAGATAAGCGGAAGAATCGTGGTAACCAGATGAAGGATCATGAGAGCGAGTGCGAGCTTGGTGAGCTTGGGAAATAGAAAGAGAATACCGATCAATACTTCATATAATGCAAAGAGAATATAGAACGTATCAAACGGCATCAGGAAATAAATTGTTTTATCAAACAGTGCATGAACCAATGGACCTGCAGGAGAAAGTCCGACGACTTTCAAAATCCCAAACAAAAAGTATACAACAAAAAGCGCAATGCGCGCGCACCAGAGCATATTTTTCTGTGCCCAATTAGAAATTTTTGTAGTAAATATGTTACTCATTTCTTAATTTTATATCTGTAATTATATCATGAAATATGATAGGATATGCCCCGTATGGAGGAGTGGCTATAAAATGAGCGGAGCAAATGAGGAGGCGTGGCTGAGTGGTTGAAGGCACTGGTTTCGAAAACCAGCATCGGGGAAACTCGATCGTGAGTTCAAATCTCACCGCCTCCGCAAAATAAAATGGACGAACTAAGTAACACAATTTACAATCTAGAAACAGCACTTCTTAAACCAGAAGTGAGAAATTCTATTGAACAATTGGATAATTTACTTGCAAACGACTTTAGAGAGTTTGGGAGCTCAGGTCTTATATATACAAAAGAAGACATGCTCAAGAGGCTCCCCTCAAATACTGACAAGGTCGTCTTTACTGTGAGCAACTTTCAAGTGATCCCAATTTCAGAAAATGTAGCTCTTTCGACTTTCAAAACAGAGAGAACGACAAATGACATCGAGAAAATATCCTCATTGAGAACCTCTTTGTGGAGAAATGAAGAAGGTGTATGGAAAATATTTTTCCATCAAGGTACACCTATACAGTAAGTTGTGCGGATAATCCGCAAAATTTATGGAAATAAAAGCAATCATTTTTGACTGGGGAAGAACGCTCTTTGACTCAATGTTAAAGAAAGAATTTCCAGAATCAGAAAAAGTTTTAGAATACGCACAAAGTAAAGGCTACAAACTCGCAGTCGCTTCTTTGGTAAGCGCACTTGCAAATGCAACACTCCCGGAACGAAAGAGTCAAATTGAGAATTCCCCACTGCGTCATTTTTTCGATTTTGCCGCGGTGACTGATGGTGACAAAGATCTTGTGCTGGATGAGCTCGTAGAAAAACTAAATCTGCCGAGAAATCAGATCTTGATTATAGATGATCGAATAATCCGAGGTATTAAATATGGAAATCGACGAGGCCACCCGACTGTCTGGCTACAAAAAGGCAAATTTGAGAACGAGCTACCAAATGAAGAAACCGGCCAGCCTACATTCATCATCAAATCTCTAGAAGAGTTATTAGGCGTAATCTAGTTATAAAGTTTGACAAAATTCAATATATAGTATATTATGCTTGGGTAAGTTAAATCTCATACGTTTTTGTCTTTTTGCCCTATAGCAGAAGGATATAGAGGCACTAATCACTTAGTCTTTATAACGACGAGCGAGGAGCGGATGAATATGTACCCATATTCATCACGTCCGAGCAATGTCGTTTCAAAGGTACTTTCCTTTATTTGAAAACTCCGAGACTAAGTCGCGCCTTACGCAATTATAACTACAGAAGGATACGAACTACAGCACCCAATTGCTGCCCTATTTCTTCTATAACTGCGACTGAAAAAATTAGAATGTATAAAAATATGCATGGAAGAAATTCCACATCACGATCGGCACCAAGCCGTTCGCCACACTCTCGCTTCGGGAATAGTGGCTCTTCATTTGCGCGTACGCGCAATGGTTCAAGTTCACGTGGAAAAGGACGTGGCGGATATAGTCAGCGCATCGATATATCAAAGTTTATCAACAAAGCAGTTATCACTACGAAAGAAACTGTAAAATTCGTACCAACACACTCCTTTGCTGATTTCCCTATCGATGAACGCTTGAAGAAAAATATTATCAAAAAAGGATATGTCACCCCGACTCCAATTCAAGACACTGCGATTCCCCACGCGCTTAAAGGCAAGGATATCGTCGGTATTGCGAATACTGGTACTGGTAAGACGGCAGCATTTCTCATTCCTCTCATCGACAAAGTACTCAAAAATGATACTGAATCGACACTCATCGTCGTCCCTACTCGCGAACTCGCGACTCAGATTGAAGATGAATTGTGTGGCTTTATCGCAGGGCTCAAATTGTATGGAGTTACCTGTGTCGGCGGCACGAGTATGAGTAAGCAAATCCGCGATCTCAAATACCAAAATCATTTCGTTATCGGAACACCAGGACGATTGAAGGATCTTATTGAACGAAAGTCATTGGACCTTTCAAAATTCCACACCATCGTGCTCGATGAAGCAGATCGAATGCTTGATATGGGATTCATCGCTGATATGAAATTCATGATGGCAAAAATGCCGACTGAACGCCAAGTACTCTTCTTCTCTGCGACCATGTCGCCTGAGATCAAGACGCTCGTCGCGCAATTCCTTCGTGAACCAGTATCTGTCTCAGTAAAGACTGGTGATACATCAAAAAACGTAGACCAAGATATTATCCGCATAGAACGAGGCGCAAATAAAATGGACGTGCTTCATGACTTATTGAATTCGCAAGATTTCTCTAAGGTGCTTGTCTTCGGACGCACGAAGCATGGCGTCGAACAACTCTCAAACGATCTCGTAAAGCGAGGATTCAAATCAGAATCGATTCATGGAAACAAGAATCAATCAAAACGCCAGAGAGCGCTTGATCAATTCAAGAAAAATCAATTACAGGTATTGGTAGCGACCGATGTGGCCGCTCGAGGAATCGATGTCTCAGACATTTCACATGTCATCAACTACGATCTCCCAGATACCTACGAAAACTATGTGCACTGCATCGGCCGTACCGGTCGTGCAGGCAAACTTGGTAAGGCACTTACCTTTGTAGAATAAATTCTACGATTAGAAGTAACAAAAATAGCCCCGCTGTAGCGGGGCTATTTTTTTGCACATCTTTCATTCTTGACATATACCCCCAGGGGGTATACACTTGCCGTATGAAACAAGACATCAAAAAGAAGGCGTTACGCCGGCTCAAGATTATTGAGGGTCAGGTGCGCGGATTGCAAGAAATGGTCGATACCGAAAAATACTGTATTGATATTATTACTCAATCCTCAGCAATCAAGGAAGCACTCTCTGGTGTAGAAGATCTTATTCTCGAGAATCACCTTTCTACCCATGTGGTACATCAAATCATGCACGGCAAGACAGATCAGCCGGTGAAGGAAATTTTAAAAATTTATAAGCTCGCTCAAAAGAAAAAATAGTCATATGAAAAATGTGAAAATTTACAATGTAAAAGGCATGCATTGTGCATCCTGCGCAAGCATCATCGAACGCACCGTAAAAAAGATTGACGGTGTTGAAGACATTTCTGTAAACCCCGGCACCGAAAATGCCAAAATCTCTTTTGATACGACTAAGACAAGCCCTGAGTCATTCAACAAAAAACTAGAACCACTCGGCTATTCACTTATGCTTCCACCAACAGCACACGATATGGGTATGAGCGAAAATGAACATGCAGCACATTTAGGTCTTACTCAAACAAAAAAAGAAAAACTTGCAGAACTCGCTTCTATGAAGCATAAGGTTATTTCTGCAATACCACTGGCTATCATCAGCCTCTTTGTCATGGGTTGGGATATTTTGGCACAATTCTCTATCGTGCCAGGAATGTCATTACTATGGGAAGAATTTTTTCATCACCTACTTCCCCTATTAGCAACCTACATGCTCTTTGTTGTTGGCAAACCATACCTCCTAGGGCTGTATCGATTTGTACGCTACGGCAAAGCCAATATGGATACCTTGATCGGCTTGGGTACCTCTGTCGCCTACATATACAGCTTTATTGTGGGCGCGTTTGAAGAGACACTCTTGAAAAATATCCCCAATGTATCAATGACTTATTTTGATGTGACAATTATCGTCATTACATTTATTACATTGGGGAAGTATCTTGAAACACGATCGAAATTAAAAACGGGAGATGCGATTGAAAAACTACTCAATCTGCAAGCAAAAACCGCCCTCGTTGTTCGTGACGGTACAGAAGTCGAACTGCCGATTGACCAAGTCGTACATGGAGATCTCATTGTTGTAAAACCAGCAGGAAAGATTCCGGTTGACGGCATCGTCACTCGTGGCAATTCGTATGTAGACGAATCAATGATCACTGGCGAACCGATGCCTGTTTCAAAAAAAGTCGGTGATGGGGTTGTCGCGGGAACAATCAATACAACTGGTTCATTTACATTTACAGCCACAAAAATTGGAGCGGAAACAATGCTTGCCAGCATCATCAAAATGGTGGAAGAAGCACAAAGCAGTAAAGCACCGATTCAAGCACTAGCAGATAAAATTTCAAGTGTTTTCGTGCCTGTTGTTTTAGGCATTGCGATCCTCTCATTCGGCGCGTGGCTCATCCTTGGAGCACAGGCACTCGGATTTTCACAAGCATTTTCATATGGCCTACTTTCATTCGTCGGAGTACTCGTTATTGCGTGCCCATGTGCGCTGGGGCTCGCAACACCTACTGCCATTATTGTGGGTGTAGGAAAAGGCGCACGTGAAGGAATACTGGTAAAAGACGCGGCAGCCCTTGAAAAATTGCATAACGTTGATGTTGTCGTCGTAGATAAAACTGGCACAATCACTCGTGGTAAACCGGAAATCGTTTCGATCAAAACACTCTCAGGAACAGAGGATGAAAATATTTCAATCCTCGCTGCACTTGAAAAAGCATCCGAACACCCAATCGCACATGCGATCATCTCATACACAGACGAGAAGAAACTAAAACTCGCCCAAGTAGAGCAATTTAAAGCAATCAAAGGTAAGGGTGTTCAGGGATATGTCGGTGGAGTCGAATATTTTGCCGGTAATACAAAACTGATCCAGAATTTACAATTATCATTCGACACAACATCGATCGAAGCTGAAACGTTGGAAGGAAAAACTCCTGTGATTTTGGCAACAAAAGAGAAAGTACTCGCCATCGTTATGGTAGCCGATGCCATAAAACCGGAAGCAATTGAAGCGGTGAAAAATCTTCATAAACTAGGAATAAAGATTGTGATGTTGACTGGTGACAATAAAAATACAGCCACCTATATTGCAAAACAAGTCGGTATCGATGAAGTCGTCGCGGAAGTGATGCCAGAAGATAAATTGAATACGATAAAAGAATTACAATCAAATGGAAAAGTCGTCGCAATGGCAGGAGATGGCGTCAATGATGCACCAGCACTCGCACAAGCAGACATTGGTATTGCGATGGCCACGGGAACTGATGTCGCGATCGAATCAGCAGGTATCACACTACTCCATGGCGATATCTCAAAGCTCGTCAAAGCCGTACGTCTTTCAAAACTGACGATGCGTGGAATCAAACAAAATCTATTTTTCGCATTTATTTACAATATCATCGGTATTCCGCTTGCAGCTGGACTCTTCTTCCCTTTCTTTGGATGGCTCTTAAATCCGGCGTTCGCAGGACTCGCAATGGCGATGAGTAGTGTGAGTGTAGTCGGAAATTCGTTACGATTAAAAAGTAAGAACATATAATTTATGAAAACATATATATTTCACGTTTCTGGAACTCATTGTGCCTCGTGCAAAATTTTGATTGAAGATGTTTTAGGTGAACAAGATTTGATACAAAAGGTATCTGTTGATTTAAAAAATGAGACAGTTTCTATTGAAACAGACAGCGAAAAGAATCCTGAAGCTATTGCCACTTTTCTGACAGACTTGGTTTCAAAAAATGGCTATACTATTTCTGTTGAAAAGCAAATCATTGAAAATACAAACAACGGAATGATATGGAAAGCACTACCGATCGGGCTCGCATTCCTGGCACTCTTTTTTATCCTGCAAAAATCAGGGATTTTAAACTTAGGTATCGGTGGAGCAACAACACCAGTCACCAGCTTTATCATTGGTCTCATTGCCTCCGTATCGAGTTGTTTGGCTATTGTCGGAGGACTCGTACTATCACTCTCAGCAGAAGTGTCACAAGACAACGTCAGTGATAAAAAAAATATTATCCTCTTTCACGTCGGACGGATTGGGGGATTTGCACTACTCGGAGGACTCTTGGGAATTTTAGGAAGCGCAATCGGTATTAATTTTATATTTACTGCAATATTAGGATTGATCGCTTCTATCATTATGTTGTTACTCGGTCTTGATTTGGTGGGAGTACTTTCAAAAAGCAAAGTCACCCTGCCTTCTGGAATATTCAAGTTTTTCAGAAAAATTGAGCATAAATCACTAACTCCGATAATCATAGGTATGGCAACATTTTTCCTCCCTTGTGGATTCACACAATCAATGCAATTTGCAGCCCTAGGAAGTGGCTCATTTATGTCGGGACTCACGATCATGTTCGCATTCGCATTAGGAACTCTTCCCGTCTTGGCACTATTATCATTTGGCTCAGCTCAAATAGCTCACTCGAAACATGCCCCGCTCTTCTTTAAATCAGCTGGTGTCGTGGTTATTGGATTCGCTGTTTTTGCACTACTCGCAGGACTCGCAGGACTTGGTATTATTAATCCATTATTTACAATATAATTATGAAAAAACCTGAAAAAAAATCTGGTAATGAAGCAAGTAAACTCATATCAATCGGCCTTACAGTTGTTCTTCTCTTTGCGATTGGGTATATCGTCATGCGTTCCCCAAGCCCAAAAACACAAAGTGGCGCACCCGCTTCAAACACAGAAATAAAAGACGGCATTCAATATGTAACAATCGACGCAAAAGGAGGATATTCTCCGAGGATTTCCGAAGTAAAGGCAGGTATCCCAACCAAACTTATTGTGAAAACGAATGGCACATACGACTGTTCATCATCGATCGTCATCAATGCTCTAAATTATCGAAAAATACTTCCGCAAACTGGCGAAACTGAGATAGATATAGGGACAGGAAAAGCCGGAGATACATTACAAGGACTCTGTGGAATGGGAATGTATAATTTTCAGATCAAATTCAACTAAATTTTTTTTCGCAGAATTTG
>JAHFNN010000044.1 GCA_023267315.1 Candidatus Nomurabacteria bacterium
AAGCCTTTTTTGCTATAGTGTGCGTAATGAAAAAGACCAAAAAGACAGGAAAATCGTTTGACCGGAAGAAAGAACATCACAGCAATAAAAAGCATGTGCGTCCTCATCATCATACGGAACCGAAACATCAGAATTCGATAGAAGGAACCATTTCTATTTCAAGCAAAGGTACTGGCTATGTCACCCCGATCGGTGGAGCACGGAAGGAAAATGATATCGAAATCTCATACGAGAATCTAAACACCGCACTCCACGGCGACACGGTACAAGTAGTACTTGCATCACATAAAAAAACTGATCGCATTGGGAAAGTCGCAAAAATAATCACTCGTGCAAAAATCGGATTTGCAGGAACTCTTGAAACGGAAAATGGGAAATTTTTCCTAAAACCAGCGGACACTCGAATGTACACAGACATCCTGATTCCCAAAGGATCACTGGGTGGTGCTAAAGTTGGAGAAAAAGTATTCGGCACAATCACGACATGGACAAATTCAGAAAAATCTCCTGAAGGAAAAATTACTCGTGTCCTAGGAATGCCTTTCGAAAATAACGCTGAAATGGAAGCTATCGCACTTGAGCGCGGATTCGATGAACAATTCCCGGAAAATGTGGAACGAGAAGTGAAAGATATTGCCGAAGCTGCATCCTCAGAATTCCCTCACGAAATAAAGAAGCGACGTGATTTCCGAACAACAACAACCTTTACCATCGACCCAGAAGATGCAAAGGATTTTGATGATGCGATTTCTATAAAACAAATCGATGCTGACACATATGAAATAGGTGTGCACATTGCCGATGTTTCGCACTATGTCCGCAAAAGAACAGCACTTGATGCGGAAGCATATCGACGTGGAACTTCAGTGTATCTTGTCGATCGAACAGTCCCAATGCTTCCTGAAATACTTTCAAATGATCTCTGTAGCTTAAAGCCAGACGTTGACCGCTTCACCATGAGTGCGGTATTTGCAATGCGAACAAACGGCGACGTGCTCAGTGAATGGTACGGAAAAACGATCATCCATTCCGATAAACGCTTTACCTATGAAGGAGCACAAAAAGTACTCGATGATAAAAAAGGAATGTACTATGAAGAGCTCCACACATTGAATACTATCGCAAAAAGTCTGCATAAAATCCGCTTCAAGAATGGAGCAATGTCCCTCGAACAAGAGGAAGTAAAATTTGCCCTTGATGAAAAAGGTAAGCCAATTCGTGTGTATAAAAAATCCCGCGGCGATACGCACAAACTCATTGAAGAGCTCATGTTGCTCGCCAATAGAAAAGTGGCTGAATCAATAACCAAAGGTGATAAGAAAGGCAAAGAACTTTCAGAAAAAGAACGTATCTTCGTCTACCGAATTCACGACCTGCCAAACAAAGAAAAGATGGCTGACCTCGCTCACCTCTTAAAGACCATGGGGTATAACGTCTCACTCAAAGATGGTGTCATTCCACCCAAGGAACTCAATCAAGTTTTAGAAAGTATGGAAGGCAAAGACGAAAAGGAATTTATCCAAACAGCGGTCATCCGCTCGATGGCTAAGGCAATTTATTCAACTGGCAATATCGGACATTACGGTTTGGCATTTGAACACTATACGCACTTTACCTCCCCTATCCGCCGTTATCCAGACTTGGTGGTACACCGACTCCTTGAAGAATATTTAAAGAAACAACACATTGGCCGTGAACATTGGCACGAATATGAAAAGATTTGTCATCATTCATCTGAGCGCGAGAAGTACGCAGCAGACGCTGAGCGCGCATCTATTAAATACAAACAAGTTGAATACATGACCGAACGCATCGGCCAAACATTCCAAGGAGTGGTGACTGGAATTACTGAATGGGGTATGTACGTTGAAGAAAAAGAGACAAAATGCGAAGGCATGATAAAATTGAGAGACTTGGGTGATGATTATTTCATTTTTGACGAAAAAAATATGACACTCGTTGGTAAAAAAACAAAGAAAACATTTCGTGTTGGTGATAAATTTCAAATACGCGTTGCAAACGCAAATCTAGAACGAAAAATTATCGATTATATGTTGGTATAGGTTGATGAATATGCTTTCGAAATTTTTCTCAAAAAATAAGTGGTGGATAGCAGTGATCGTGCTTATCGCTGGTCTTGCAACTTTTGTGTATCAAAAAAAAGATACAATTGTTTCGTATGTCCCAACCGCACGCACCAGCTTTACTGCGATGCTTGCCCAGGCATTTGGCACACCTGAACCCCCTGCACCACTTCCATCAAAAGAAGTGACACTTAGCTTCGCTGGCGATATTATGCTTGATCGTGGTGTACGTCAATCAGTTCAAAATAACTTCGGAGGCGACTACAGTACACTTTTTGAAAAAATGTCTGTTCTAAAAAATGACGACATTACCTTTGCCAATCTTGAAGGTCCGGCCTCAGATCAAGGAGATGATCTACAAAATTTATACTCATTCAGGATGGATCCTAAGGTACCTGGAGTTATTAAAAACGCAGGTATTGATATTGTCTCTTTTGCCAACAACCACGTCGGTGATTGGGGCCGAGCTGCGTTTGATGATACGCGGGCACGTCTTACTGAAGCAGGCCTTCCGTATGTCGGATCTGGAGATAATAAAAAAAGTGCTGAAACTCCACGCATCATCGAAAAAAATGGCTTGAAAATTGGATTTATTGGATTCACCGATGTCGGCCCTGAGTGGCTCGCAGCGACAGATTCTAAATCTGGCGTACTCTTAGCAAGTGATCCAAATTTTGATCAAATTATTAAAAATGCAAAAAACCAAGTGGATGTGCTTATTGTTTCAGTCCACGGCGGAGAAGAATACAATGTCGGGAAACACACCACCCGACAGGAAGATATTGCACACCGGGCAATCGATGCAGGTGCGACCATTTTTGCTGGACATCACCCGCATGTGATGGAAGACATCGAACAATACCATGGCGGATTGATTGCATACAGTCTTGGTAATTTTATTTTTGATCAGCCGTTCTCAAAAGATACGATGCAGGGATTATTGTTGACGGTAAAATTGAAAGATACAAAAATTGATTCCTATCAGAAAACAATCATCAGTCTCGATTCACATTTCAAACCAAGCGTACCTGAAGACATGACACCCACTATTACAAAAGTGGCACCTGACACAACAACACTTTCAGCAACTGCTGTCCAAGGAGCACAGGAAATAGCTGTACCCGAGCCAGAAACTCCAGTAAAAACAGAGCTGCAAAATGAAACACCAACCGAAACCATTACACCTTCACTTCCTATTGATACAACACAACCCACAACAAAAGCGCTCGTATACGCTTATGGTAAAAAGGGTGTCGGAAAAAAAATTGCTATTACTATTGATGATGGTTGGGATTCACGTATTTCTGAAAAAGCCATAGGTATATTGCGTGATAAGAAAGTACACGCAACACTCTTCCCCGTTGGAATCAAAGTTAATGTACGACCGGAAATATGGCGTGAAGCTGTGGCTGATGGAAACGAACTCGGTAATCACACGTACTCACATCTTCCAATTACTGCCGAAACAGAAACTCAGATTAATAATGAAATAGATGGTTGGCAAAAAGAAGTAGACGCTGCATTGGGTTACCACTACGACACGAAATGGTTCCGCCCACCATTTATGGCAGGTTTTACGCCTCAATACCATCAGAATGCCAAATACAAGGAAATCATCGGTTCCCACAATCTAAATGTCGCATTGTGGACTATAGACACGAATTCTGGTGTCTATGTTCCTGATGGCCTCAAGGTAGACCCAAGTGTTGTTGTTAAGTATGTCACCGACAATATAAAGGGTGGAGATATTTTACTCCTCCATTTCATAAATGCTGATATTAATGCGCTACCAGACATCATCGATGGACTTCGTGCAAAAGGCTATACGTTTGTGACGCTCTCAGAACTCACTCAATAAAACAGGCGTGTTATAATTAAAACGCGATAATGAAATCATTTAAAAAATTCTGGTCATATTCCGCCTGGATACTTATTGTTTTTACTATCGGGGTTGGACTTTTTTCTTTTGCCTTTGAAGGAGGTATGTTTGTCGCCCGCGTTATTGAAAAAAATACAAGAACAAATCTCGCACAAGCGGTGTCTCCAGAAAATACTACGACAGACATCACGGTAGAGCCAGAAAAAAGTATCCCATTCAAAATAATTCTTGGAAATGTTTCAGACAACACCTTCACTCCCCCACCAGAAGGAAAAGTGATTCGCACCAATCTAGAGACTATGCAAATAAAACTCTATGACAATGGAGCGCTTATAGATACGATTCCGATCGCCGCTAAGGGCAAAGAAGGTACCTTTTATCAGACGCCAGGCGGAGAATATCAAGTTATGTTGAAAGAGCGCAATCACTTCTCGTCAATTGGAAAAGTATGGATGCCATACAGTATGCAATTCTTTGGCAACTATTTTATTCATGGATGGCCCTACTATCCTGACGGCACACCAGTCGCCTCAAGTTTCTCTGGCGGATGTATTCGACTTAAAGATGAAGACGCAAAAAAGATTTATGAATGGGCTGATACTCATACACTAGTGTCCGTCTACAGTGACAGCGACACCACTCCTAAAAAAACAACCAAGGATTCATCGTATTATTTGATTAATAAAAACCTAACCCCACAAATTTCTGCAGATGCATATCTCGTAGGAGATTTAGACACGGGAGAAATCCTGCTCGAAAAAAATCAGAACAATATCCTCCCTATCGCATCTGTGAGCAAACTTATAACAGCGTTGGTCTCAATGGATACCGTAAACCAACTCTCAACCGTCACTGTTTCTAAAAACGCACTCACCGCAGACGGAGACTCGGGGGCTTTAGTTGCTGGAGAGAAAGTAAAAGCTGCCGATCTTTTGTATGCGCTGATTCTTGAATCAAGTAATGACGCGGCAGAAGTCTTGGCAGAAAATATCGGCCGAAGTAATTTTATAAAATATATGAATGCTAAAGCGACTGCAGTTGGTATGGGATACACATACTTCGAAGACCCTTCAGGTCTTTCAGAAAATAATGTCTCCACAGCAGTAGATCTCTTCAAGCTCGCTCGGTACATAAAAAAATATAAGCCATTTTTATTCGATCTATCAGTAGCACGTGAATTCAAAACAGATTATCACCACTGGTACAACCACAGCCAATTCATCGACCAAGAAGAGTACACTGGTGGAAAAAATGGATTTATCAATGCTTCAAAAGAAACAGAAATCGCAACATTTAAACTTCCCCTTTCAGAATTTGATAACCGAAACATCGGAATCGTACTTCTAAAGAGTGATAATCGCTACAATGACACCGAAAAGATTCTTAATTACATTAAGCAAAATATCTTCTACGGACCGGGAGAAAATAAAACTATATAGGATTGACATATTGCAAAATAAATAGTATATTGAGACCGATAAATTTTAAATCTTGTATGCTATGGATCTTCAAAAAATCAAATCAAAAGGCGAGAGAGCTCTTGATATTAGAGGTCTCTATTTCAACTCATTAGGGCCCCAACCAAAAAATACACCACCGAATGCAGTGTATTTAAATGGTAAAAAATTAATCATCAAACGGAGCACAGGTCAATTTAATTGGGGATACCATGGAGAAGGTCCTCAACGCCTGACCGGAACGATTATTAACAAAATCTTCACGGAAGAAGAGAGAGGAAGTTCTCTTGTTAAAAAGTACAGCGATCAGCTTTATGAATACATCGCACGACTGAAAGATCAGGGTGATTTTTCAGTTAAAATTGTACTTCACAATCTACGCTTTAGGAGCGTACAACAAGATAAACTGAGAAAGCAAAGCAAGTAAAACTAATTACCTGCAAATTAAAAAGACATTTTTACATATAACCGTAAAAATGTCTTTTTTTATTTCGCAATCGCCACCGCTTCTTCAAGCTTGATAGAAAGAAGTTTTGAAGCACCTTCGGCACCCATTGTGATACCGTAGAGTACTTGTGCGCGAGACATTGTCTCTCGATTGTGAGTGACGACAATGAGCTGTGAATATTTTGAAAGACTCTCGAGCATATCGCCGTACTTTCGACTATTTGCTTCATCAAGTGCCGCATCTGTTTCATCAAGGACTAAGAATGGTGGAGGGTTCACCTGTGACATTGCAAAAAGAAGTGCGATAGATGTGAGTGAGCGCTCACCTCCTGAGAGCATATGTAGATCCTTTACCTTTTTCTTCGGCAATGATACGTTTATTTCGATACCACGTTCAAATTCCTTCTCCCCTTCTTCAGCATCTTCGGCAAGTTGAACCTCTTCATCCAACTCTTCAGTATTTTTTCTCGCACGCTTATGTTCAATCACCACGGAGAGAAATGCTGAACCTCCGCCGAACATGAGCGCAAAGAAATTCTGAAATTCTTTATTTATCTTTTCAATACCCACATTAAATTCCCTATCAAGTGTTTGTTTGAGTTCGGTGATCAGATTGCGAAGCGAAACGATACTATCGGTAAGATCGGAAAGTTCTCGTGCCAAAAATGTATCGCGAGCAGTCGCCTCTTCATATTCCTTCATAACTTCACTTCCACCTGCTCCACCAGCATCTTCAAGTTTAATTTTGATACGTTCAATTTTTTTGAGCTTTTCTTCTTGAGATACACGATCTTCTTCACCCGAAGATTCCTCAGTAAACACCGTCGCTTCATGACCCACCAAAACTCGCGCCTCAGCAAGTTCATTTTCAAAATCTACATGGAATTTTTGAATCGTCTCTTCTTTCAATGAGAGCATCGAGAGTTCACTTCGAATCTCTCGCTCTTTTGCTTGAGATTCGTAGCGTAAGCGTTCTTCATTGCGAAGGGCTTCGCGTTCTTCATCTATTTTTCTGCGTAGTATCGCGATCTGTGATTCGAGCTCTTTTTCTTTGACTTCAATTAACCCCAGCTCGGTTGTAATCTCTTCAAATGTTTTTTTATGATGCTCTAATTCTTGTGCACGGTTCACCGTATCGGGTGTTCCTCCTGACGTACGCGTTTCAAAAAAAGAAGTAAGGTGCGTTTTTATATTTTTTAGAATAGTTGAAATCGAAGCAATATCTTCTGTCGCCAGAGCCTCATCTATTTTTGTACCAATTTCTGCGACGAGTGAATCTGCTTCATGTGAGGAGAGAGTAATCGAATCTTTGTGTTGAGGCGCAGAAACTGATGATGATTCAAGAGCTTCAATGATACCTTCAAGACGGCCTATTTTTCGAGAGAGATCTTCTTTCATCTGTCGCACACTTCCGCGAGTGCGTTCAAGCACCGCAAGCTCTTCAGTACGTTCACGAAGCGTCTTGTTTTCATT
>JAHFNN010000045.1 GCA_023267315.1 Candidatus Nomurabacteria bacterium
AACGGCTAACATTCCTGTTTTGGGAACAGGCGACTCCGGGTTCGAATCCCGGCGCCCCGACTTAGTTGAGATGTGTTGGTAATTAAGCGAATTTATTGAAAATACCATATGCGGGATTAGTTAAATGGTATAACTTCAGTTTTCCAAACTGATGTCGGGAGTTCGATTCTCCCATCCCGCACACTCTTTGTAAGATTTATGTGCTGACTGTTAATTAGGTAGAGAGCTGATATAATAAATCTTATGAATATACTTACTATAATAAATATTATTTCTGCTAGTCCGATACTCTTGTATCCATTATTCTTGGGTACATCGATTATGGTTTTCGATGCTCCTGGATCGGGCAAGTCTTTTTGGAGTGTGGCTACAGCGTTAATAGTAGTAGGTTTTCCTCTATTTATTGGACTATTTATTTTCTTGTCTCGAAAGTACAGTTCTAATTGGCTTGCACTTGTTGCTTGTATTCCCCTAATTTTTCTCATATATACATTGTTTGTTCAAAATTTTTTAGATAATAGACATCATGAGAAAATAGTAAATGCAGTAATTTCTACCATCTCACAAGATTTTATTTATGATTCATCTATTGCCAATACTCTTGCAAAAACCAGAAAGGGAACTTTCTTTTATGAAAAAGGAACGTTTCTCAGTATCGATAAAGAATACAATCAAGTTATCCAGGTAAATCCTAATGCGTCAGGTTCATTTTTTAGTGAACCAGTAGGGAAAATAAAAGGGGATATTCTTGAAATTAATTCTTTTGATTTAAAAACTGCTCAAGATGCGTATGCTGTGTTTGTAAACAAAGAAGGTAAAACCATTTTCGATGTTTTTAAAGTTGTAATAGCTCAGAATTCGCCAAATAATTTTAATTTAGATAAGTACCAGGTGAAATAGAATTAGTTAGCCCAGTATCGGTATTCCTTGCTTTTAACTACACTTCCTACACACCCCAAAAAGCTCTAGAGAGTGTTCTCGAATGCTTTTGAAGTGAGCGGATTTGCTCACTATTTTTTTAGTGACTGTTTCTAAATCGCAATCATCAAAATCTTCAACACGTCCGCAGATTGTGCAGACGATGTGGTGGTGGTGTCCATGTGCGAGTTCGAATTGCACTGAATCTTTACGGAGATCGACACGCTTCAAAACACCACCTTTTTCAAAAGAGGTAAGTGTGCGGTAGATTGTGACCAAGTCAGTGCCAGTTTTTTTTAATTTCTTATAGATTTCTTCAGCACTGAATGGTCGGTGGTTTTTTGAGAACACAGAAAGTATCGCCAGTCTCTGTGGTGTCGCTTTGTATCCATGATCGTGCACTATTTTTTTTAAATCGAGCTCTGATTGCATGTTAGGTGAAGCGCGTTATGGTGAAAATAAGCAGCGCTCCAAATATGGTGAGTAGAATTGTTTTGTATGAACTTCGCGTACTGTGTGCTTCGGGCAAAATATCTGATGCGCCGATATACAACAAAAATCCAGCAAAAAATCCAAGATACAAAACAAGAAATGATGCTGGTACCGTGAAGAAGAGGGTAGAGAGTGCACCCAAGACTGGGGTGACGGCATCAAGTAGTAAGAACCATTTCGCCTGTTTCAAACTGTTTTTATTTCGAAGCATCAGCGTCACGGTATTCATGCCATCAGTGAAGTCGTGCGCAATAACAGCGACCGCCACGAGGATTCCTACTGATGGGCTTACTTGGAATCCGAGCCCAATACCAATACCATCCATAAAACTATGTCCGGCAAGTGCGAGCGCTGATGCAATTCCAATTTGAGGATGTTTGTGATCAGCATAATCTTCTTCGTGCGCGTGGTGGATGGCGATACTTTTTTCTAAAATATGGAAGACGAAAAATCCTAATACAAGCGCAATCATGACGCCGGTTGAATCAAATCCATTTGTACGTAGTTGGGTGATAATTTCAGGAAATATATCGAAAAATACGACCCCTAAAAGTACGCCCGCAGTGAATCCCATAATGAGGTGGAGTCGGTCTTTGTGTCTGATTGAAAAAAGCCCACCAAGTGATGTTGAGACGAATGTTGCGATTGAAAGTAGTATTTGAATCATATAATACTGGGCACTATATCATAGTTGCAAATGAGTTGCAATTAGATTATAGGGTGCGTAATCTTGACAATACTATAAAAATGGGTATAATGTGTGCAAACAATTTTAAAACTAAAATCGAAATGAAAAAAACCAGTAAGTATGCCTGCGTAATCGCAGTGATTTTTGTATGTGGGTTCGCCGCATGCAGTAAACGAAAAGATGCTGTAAAAGACATTCAGCCTGTCGATGTGCACGACATGAAATTCCGCACGGACCTCGTTAATAAGTTAAAAACAATGGCTCCCGGAGACCGTAAGGCAGAGGTGGATAAAGTTGTTCCGCGTCTTAGTGCCCGAATTCTTGAGCAGCTACATGAAGAGGGTAAGACCTGTGAAATGGATCTGGCGTATGTGTTTGGCAGTGGGTATGCAGAAAAAGTTCACTCCGGTGACGGACAGCTTCATGACGGTATGAAGTTTGAAGATGAATTATTTTTTGTTGCTAAAGGTTCGTGCATTAAAGATTCGATCACCGGTTTGGTTCAGTGTTTGAACGGGATGATTATCACTGACATGCAGAATCACCAAGTAATTGGAACCTATCATCCTCAATTTACGGTTGAAAAAGGATGGAGCTTAAATCATTATGTTGATTTTCAAACAGCTATTACGCTTGCGGCACGTTGGAATATTCCCATTTACACCGGCAGGGAATGGAGTAAGGAGCATCAAATTACTCCTGACTCAGCACGCAAGCTTGAGCCGCTTATTGATCAAATTCCAGTCGGTACACGTGTATTCCCTGGAGATCATTTCGATTTATCGCGGATGACCTACAATGGTAATCCGCCGGTTAATTAAATAGCAGCACATTTGTGTTTAGGTTTAGGAGCTCTCCGGTAGGAATACCGGGGAGTTTTTTTTGTTTTTATCATAAAAAGTAACAGCGTGGATTCTTATACAAGAACCGCACGCTGTTTGAATCACCCCCTCTTCGAAATATTATTTTTTAGGTGGGAGGAATGTGATTGGATAATTTTGTTCGATACACATTTTTTCAAGCGTCGCAAACTTTTTCTGCTGAATTTCATGTACATCGACTCCTTCTCGGTAACATACTGTTGGTATTTTTCGATCATCACCAAGTATGTGACGCACGGTGAGTAGCTTATCCAGAAGAGTTGCTCCATCTTCTTGCCATGCCCTCAAAAGATCTGGTCCGATTGCCACCTGGAATGGCTTTTCCTTATTTTCTTTAATTTGTCTTTCAAGATCTTCCAATGTTTTGACGCGGATCACCTCGGCATCTTTTGGAAAGTTTGGACCAGGTACCACCTTTTTATGAAAGGAATACTGATCGGCATTGACGCGATATAAGAAATAAATATGTTTCATTTGTCGATTTTTAGTTTTTGATTTGCCCACACTATACTAAATACCAAATTTTTGTAAACCCTAACTATAAAAAACAAAAACCCTCATAATAGAGGGCTTTTGTTTTCTCGAGATGTCCCTAGATAGGACCTGCCTACCGGTAGGCAGGTAGGGAATACTGTTTTTTATTACGACGAGCGAGGAGCGTGTGAACGAGTACTCTCGTTCATTACGTCCGAGTCGATGTCGTATCAAAAGGTTTAATACTGTATGACGTAGCCATAGCATTTTGGATGCAGGGCTTTGCTCTTCAGTATTAAAACCTTTTATTTTACTGCATCCTTCAATGCCTTTGCGGCACGGAATTTTGGAACTTTTGTTGCAGCAACTTTTACTGCTTCACCAGTCTTAGGGTTGCGAGCCATACGAGCTGCGCGTTGTTTGACTGAAAAAATTCCAAGACCTGCAATTGATACCTCAGTACCTTTTTTCAAAGTGCTGACAATTGCATCAACCAAACCGTTCACCACTTCCTCAGCTTGTACCTTTGTACCGCCAATTTTGCCGTGAACCCATTCAACCATATCTTGTTTATTCATAATTTTTTATTAAAAATTTACGATTGGTAATTTATTCGACCAATTTTTTGATACTTAAATATAAGAAGAACAGCTAATATCATTATATACCAAGGCTTTTTTGATGCAAGGCAGGAAATAATCATCTCAAAAATAGTGAGAATCGCGGTAGGTTGACCTTCTCTGCTCTTTATGGGAAACTTGCCCTCAGTTAGGTACTATATTTCGTCCTTTAAAATCAGTTAAATTCACTTAAAATCATATTCCGATGGCAAAAATTCAGAAACTCAGAAAAGAAGTAAAGGAATTCAACCCTAATGCGGTTGGGTCAACAAAGAACGGCATTTTTGGCCTTCCTTTTAATGTAGAGGAGGCGCAAATTGTCGGCATTTCAGCCCCATGGGGTGTGACGGTATCAGGAGAAGAGGGGACGCAACATGGTCCAAAGTTGATTATTGATGCTTCACGCAACGTGGATCTATACAAGGCTGGCCTCTTCGGTGGTCATCCATGGACTGTAGGTTTTGCAGTAGAACCACTTTCTGCGAGTAGTATCATTTCAAAGATGCATCACAGACTGCGGCCAATTGCACGAAAGTCAATCCGTATTCAGACTACTGGTCCAAAAACAGCGGATGATGAAGCTTGCTTGTTGAATGCTTCGATGGTAATAGATAGTGAGTGTGAAAAGCTCAACTACATCATAAAGCGTAAAACACTGAACCTTATTGATAATGGTAAAACCCCGTTTCTTTTAGGCGGTGATCATGGAACACCTCAAGGGGTGCACCAGGCTTTCAAAGAAAGGGGTATTAAATATGGGGTTCTGTGGGGTGATGCACATCTTGATTTGAGAAATGCATATGAAAGAAATAAATACTCTCACGCTTCAATAATGCGAAATATCTTAAAATATAAGAATATCGAAAAAGTTGTGGCAGTGGGTATTAGAGATTATTGCGCTGAAGAGGTGAAGTTCATCGAACATTCACGAGGTCGAGTTGTTCCTTTTTATAATAAGGATATACAGGAGAATGCATTTTGCGGTTTAACCTGGGAAAAACAATGCCTTGAGATTGTGAGACGATTGCCCATGAATGTGTACTTGAGCTTAGACATCGACGGTTTCGAATCCTGGTTGTGTACTGGCACCGGAACGAAAGTTCCCGGTGGATACACCTACGATCAATTAATCTTTTTGATTAAAAAGATTGCAAGTACCGGCAGGAGAATTATTGGATTCGATATTGTAGAGGTGTCTCAGGGAGAGAATAAGAAGGACACTTTTAATGCAACTGTCGGAGCTCAACTTCTGTATGATGTGCTTGCTTTGACTGCACAATCAAATAATTTAAAACCATTACTGAATTACAAGTGAAATTAATTGTTCCTCGTGTGGTTGCATAGAGCCGTTGGTGATTTATTCATCACGGCTTTATTTTTTTGCCTGCGTTGACTCAATATGTCATTTATGGGAGTATGGCCACCAAGAGGCCAATAGTGCCTTGAAAATTTCATAAACTAAAATCTAAAACATAGAGAGTATGTCCTTAACGAAAAAAATGAGAAGCTTGAGCAGAACACTCAGGCGCAAAATCACTAAAGGTGAACGAAAGTATACACCTGATCCAAAAACTCCGATTACTAATTGGCTTGTTGATCGGAAAAGACATTGTAATGGTGGTAGGACTGTGGATGCAGGACTATGGCTTAAAAAACATTGTGACAATGGAGGGAAAATATTCCTATCTTTGGCGGGAGCCGCTTCAACGTTTCAACAGGGAATTGATATCTCTGAAATGATTAAAAAGGGAAAAATTGCAGCTGTCTCTGCTACTGGCGCGAATCTTGAAGAAAGCGCATATCGTTTGTTGGCGAATTCTCATTACGCATATATTCGCGATTACAATGAACTGACGAGAGAGGAAGAGAAAGAGCTGGATGATGTAGGGTTCCGTCGCATTACGGATACTTTCCTTCCGGAAGATGAATCAGTCAGGAAGCTTTTGTCAAAATTCATCAGACTCATGAGAGAAGCGATGAAGACAGGCAAATACTTGCTCTGGCATGAATATTTCTTCGAGCTGTTTGAACGTGGATGGGTCAAGTTTGATGGAGATCCTGAGCAGTGTTGGTTGTATCAGGCGTGGAAACATAAAGTAGCTGTCTTTGTTCCTGGGGTTGAAGATTCAACAATGGGAAATATTGCTGCTTATTTTACGTATTCCGGTGACCATAAATTCCTGTCAAAATACAAACAGAAGAAGCCGATTGATTCGAAGGTCATTCTCCATTCATTCAGTTACATGCACCGTCTTGCTGAGTGGTATATGGACAACACGAAGAAAAAAGGATTGGCGTATCTGCAATATGGCGGAGGAATCGCCGGCGACTTTGCTATTTGCGTTGTTCCGCATCTCAAAAAGGACTATTGCGCAAATCTGCCGCTCAATGTGCAGGAAAAACTGGTTCGTTCATGGGCGGGATTCATTGAAATCCACTCATCGCCAATGACGTTTGGTTCGTATTCAGGAGCGGGTTTCAAAGAAAAGATAACATGGAGCAAGTTCAATGTGACTGCCTTCGGTTGCCAGATTTGTGGCGATTATACTGAGCATGGTCCCGATATCTGCGCTATTGTTTTAGGTAAATAAGCTGTGTTTTTATCGATTATGCAGGGTTTTGAAATAAAATTTTCAAAACCCTGTTTTTGTTTTATTTCAACTAATTAATTGGCTGGTTGATTTCATTGACAATGCAGTCTATAAAGGTTATGATTGAGGCCTTAGTTAGAAGCAGCAACAAAGTCGAGTTTCTTACGTATAAGCACAAAAAATCACATGACAGGAACAATCAAAACTCTTACGGAGAAAGGATTTGGATTCATTTCTCGCGAAGGCGAAGCAAAGGACCTTTTCTTTCATTCGAAAGAATTAGTTGGTGTCACTTTTGACGAATTGAAGACTGGCGATATGGTCAGTTTTGAAGTCGCTCAAGGAGAC
>JAHFNN010000009.1 GCA_023267315.1 Candidatus Nomurabacteria bacterium
TTGAGGTATCTTCATTGAGTGTCACCGACTGACTTACTGCAACTGGCGCGGTGTTGACCTCATTAACCGTAATTGTAAATGTCGTGCTGTCAGTACCTGCGCCATTGTTTGCTTGTACCGTAAAAATATATGGAGTACCAGGAGCAGTTCCTTGTGCTTCTGTCGGAGTCCAAATAAAATTATCGCTTCCATCAATCGAAGCACCATAACCTCCACCAGAAGTTATTAAAAAAACATTAGGACCATTTGTAGCAGAGAGTGGTATGGTGAGGAGTGTTCCTTCGTTGACGGCAGTATCACTTATTGGTGTTATTACTGGTGGAGTCGAACCTGAATCAACAACGGTTAGATTTACTGTTGCAGTATTACTGTTACCTGTTCCATCATTTACCCTAAATGTAAAAAAATCATCCAAACCAGTGAAATTATTTGCTGGGGTATATGTTACCTGATTTCCTGTAACAACTCCAAGTGTTCCTGGAGTGCTTCCACCAGGACCCGCGACGATACTATACGTGAGAGTTTGAGCAGGAAGATCACTATCTGTGGCTCCAAGTGTAATTATTTTGGGGGTATTTTTAAGTACCGTTACTGTATTTCCAATAGCAACAGGTAGTGTATTTACTTCATTCACCACAATCGTCACTTGCTGATCAGTGCTAAGCCAGCCGTCACTCGCACGCACGATAAAAGAGTATGTGCCCGGTCCTTGTGCTTCTGTTGGAGTCCAACTAAAAGATCCTGTCGTACACCCGACACCATTATTCAAACATGCAATATCTCCCGCAGTATGTGATGTAGTATTAAATGTCACGCCAGCTGGTGCTCCTACTAACGATAGTGTTGGTGGTACAGAAGTATCAGCTGGACTCACTCCATTATCATCAATGTCATATGCACGGACAGAGAAAGATTCGGTCCCACTAATTTCATTTATCGGAGAACTGACTGTACCAACCGAGAGCGTCGGAGCATTATTAATATTAAAACAGACAGTAATGGTTGAAACAGTATCTGCAGTATTATCATTTCCTGGCGGACCTTGGTGATACAATCGAGCCTTCACTGTTTTTACTCCATTAGTAGAGTACGTATGTGGACCAGCGGTGTATGTATACGTATATGCACCAGTACCAGAGGAGGGCGTAAAAGTTCCCAACCCGTTTGTTTGAGTTCCATCTCCCCAATCAACCTGGACTCCGTATTGCTGAATCTGTCCAGGAGGTGTAACACCAGAACCAGAACCACCTACCGAAATTTGATTGAGAAGTGGGTTCACATTACACGCAAAGGCAAACTGAGGATGATACACAACTCCAGTGGCATCAGTAAGTGTATCAACACTAATAATCGGTGCCTGTCCTGCAGCATGCGCTGTATATAAAATATTACTCGCAACAACAGCACCAATTCCAAAAATTAAAATTACTACAAAAAGGGGCTTTCTGAAGAATGAAAGATGTTTAGACATATAGTATTATGTCCTTTCATTATCTCATTCCTGTAAACCAGTGTCAAAGTACGCATCCTTTATATGTTAATAATAAATCCCGCACTGAAATAATTTAATGCGGGATTTTTCTACATACTGTGCAATTACTACTTTGATGAAAGCTGATTCGAAAACAGAATGTTTACAAAGGTTTTAAAACGCATAGCATCAAAATTCCCTGAGAGCATTTGCTCTTCACCATTGTATAAAAGTGGGGCATGCATAAAAGCCTCTTCATACCCATCGTACACTGGAACATGCTTAGCATATGATCCACATATTCGGTGTATGTGACCGACGCTCTTTTCGTCCATAGTATTTTCTGTGGAAAATACTACTTTGTGTTTTAGTGCACTCTGGCATTCAAGTTCCCTTTCTATTTTTTCCAAATACGGGAACGTGTGTCCTTTTTCAATAAAGATATTTTTTGGGAAAAAATAAACACTTACATGATTTTTCATGTTGTTTTTAATTTTCCAAATTATATCGTCATGCTCATGAAAATGGAACTGGCTTGGGAAATTAGTGCCTGGTGGTCGCCTACCATCAACATTAATCTGGTAATTCTTCAGCTGATCAGGTGGTATCGCTTTTTGAAACAATTCACAAATACCTAAAGAACAGTCTTTAATTGTGCTTGGTGTATGAAAAAAGAGCTGCACTGGTCCTTTCTCTTTTTCATTTTCTTTTAAATCATTAGATGTACTAGTCATTTTTGGGGAGATTAAAAGATTTAACATTTATTCCTATCCGGAGGAGATACTACCAAAATTTGACAGATAAAGAAAGAGCTCGGGCGGAAGCCTGAGCTCTTTCTTTAGTATGCTAGTTTTCTACTCGTCCTTATGGTAGATCCCAGAATGAGAGATTCGCAATTGATTTTGAAAGTGTTGGAGTCGCAGAACCAGCATTTCCAATAGTAAGCGTATCACCAGAATTATTATATGCATCAACTTGACCAACAAAACTCAAGATTGTGGATTCTGAGGTTCCAGCATATGCAGCGTCAGCTGCAGTAATCATGGTCTGTACTCCAGCGGAACAGCCAAAGTTTGCACAATTCAATTTCGCAGCGACAAGCTGTTGCAAGAGTTGCATGCGAGCCTTATCGATTGAAGTACGATTTCCTCCAACGGTTTTCTTTGGAATACTCGAATAGAAGGCACCGAATACTTTACCAATAGTATCCACTGGACCTTTGTGTGTTGTGCCATTTCCGATAAACATCGAACCAGATAATGGTGCAGCATTAAATACTGATGTTGTATACGCTGTATGTGTCTGCCAGAAACCAAGCGTACGAGTAGGATTTTGTTTACTGTTCAAAAACGTACAAGTAACACTTGCACCGAGTCCTAAGTTTACAGTCATTCCATTAGTTACCGAAGTTTTTGGATAAGTAGTTCCTGTTCCTGTTTTCACACACACGATCCCTTGCTGTGACCAGTATGTATTTGGAATAATTTCGGCAACAGTATAGTTGGCATTTCCAGGAAGACCACTGAACGTTTGTGTGTTTGAGTATGTATTATCTTCTCCTGAAACACCGGCGTCATCATCAAGAATGAAATTCGCACCAAAACTACGAGTAAAGGTAAAGTCTTGTAGATCATTTGGTGTTGCATCTTTTACGATAATCAATGTTGCTGGTTGATCATCGTTTGTAATTGTACAAGTTGTTGTTTCGCCAACTAAAATCGTACCTGAACAATCTGCACCGAGTGATTTCGTATATCCAGTCATAGCTACCTCATCCGCAGTATATGCTCCCGCATTAAGGGTTATCGTTGTTCCTGATTCTGATCCAACAAACGATGAATTTGAAACATTAGTACCCGTGACATTCATTGTAAAATCACCAGCAACAGCTGTTCCGCCATTGTCATTGATGACATGCTTGATAACAGTAAGCTGTGGTGCGATATCATCATTTGTAATCGTACAAGTTTTATTCTCAGCAAGCCCAAGTGTAATTGACCCACTTTCTGCACAATCGCCACCCCACACTCCCGCAGCATATCCGGAAAGGTTTATTTCTGACGCTGTATGAGTTCCAGCACTGACAGTCTTTGCAATTCCCCAAGAAGCGTTTGTTGCATCAATTTGTCCTTGGAAATCACCAGGAACCGCCGTTCCGCCATTATCATTCACTACTGTTTTTATAAGTTTGAGTGTCGGTGCGATATCGTTGTTTGTAATAGTACATGTTGCTGTTCCTCCTTCAGGAATAACTAGTTCAGAACAATTGTCGTATGTTGTAGCATATCCAGAAGCTGGAGTTTCAATAACAGAATACGTTCCTGGATCAACAACAATATCATTTTCAGCATCACCTTCAAATGAAATTGCATTTCCTCCATTTACTTGAAATGAGAAATCACCGATAGCAGCTGTTCCACCATCATCATTAATAAGAACTTTTTTTACAATAAGAAGAGATTGTGAAGGTGGAATATCATCGTTTGTAATTGTACAAGTTTTTGTTTCGCCAGCAAGAATCGTACCAGTACAATCTGAAGAGTTAGATTCAGTATATCCGGCAGGCCCAGCCTCAGTAACAAAATATGACCCTGGGGTAACAATTCTCGTCGTTCCAGGATTTTCTTCTCCAGCAAAAGCATTACCACCAGTCGCAGTAATACCATTGATGGTCATTGTGAAATCACCAGAGACAGCTGTACCATTATTGTCATTAATAACATGCTTAATAACAATAAGCGTAGCGTCTTTAGGCTGCTCTAAGCAGATTGGAAACGTTACATAATTCGGAAATGATGGTGAGCCACCACAAGAACTAGTTGTTTTACTTGGAACAATTGTCCCTGGGATTATTGTTCCTAAAGGAAACCCAACAGTACCACATGCAATCAAAGAGACGGTACCATTTCCTGGATTTTTACCTGTAACATCCAGTACTGAACTTGCATCACTTACATCACTACCATTGTATGAACGGATGTTGATATGTCCTCCAGCAGGGGCACCACCAGTAAGTGTTCCACGAGCTTTAATTGTTGCACCAGTTATAACTACATCGTTATATGCTTCAACATTTACAGTTCCTCCTTTACCACCGCCACCAAGTGCATTTGACTCAGCTGCAAGATTTTGCAAGGTTACTGTAGCTGTTTCTGATTTAATTGTAAGCACGCCACCATTATCATTCGTTCCAGCATTTCCATTCGTATGAATCGCCGAAAGTCCTGTTGTTGTACCTTTTACTAAAATTGTGCCACGAGCAAAAATATCTGCCCAAGAAGTACCTGACGATCCACCTGAACCACCTGAGTCAGCAGTTACTTGTCCAACATTACTACCAGTGTGATCAATTACTAAACTATTTCCTGCCCAAATTTCTACACATGCAGTAGCACCAATTGGTTTATCCGCATGATAGGTATTATCACAATGATTGTGTGGATTTGCTGGGAAAGCGTGCCCAACACCAGTTGATTGCACTAAACCGTTGATCACCATGTCACATCCTGCCTGAAGATGTACAAGGTCAGCACCTGGATCTTGTCCTTCACTTGAGATCTTACCAGTACCACCCAAAGTGAAATTACATGCTGCGTTTACTGTGATCTGTCCTCCTCCTGGCTTTTGAGTTGCTGTATTTCCATCACCAGTTCGAGCACTTTTTGAGATAATACTTCCGTTGATTGTTGCAGTGCCGTGATTTGGAGTTCCATCACCAACGATATTTATCGTAATTGCTGATGCTGATTTCCCAGTACCAACGATACTTGAAATTTCAGAACCAGTGTCCATAACCAAATCCCCACCATTATTTATGTTAATGGTAAGAAACGTATTTTCAAGAACAGTAATCTTTCCTGAAGATGTGAGGTGGAGAGTTTCATCAAGATTGAATGTTCCTGATTTGTTACCAACATTCGTAGTAACTTGACATTCTGTACCAACAATTGCACCGCCCAATAATGAGCAGTCATCTGCGGCAGATACTGTCTTATAGTTAGTAGCGAATAAAAACGCACCAAACACGAAGACGAAAGCCAGGACAACGCCGACAATCTGAGATGACTTATATTTTCCATGAAAAAATGAAAACGTAGACATAATTTTTAAAATAATTTTAAACTATTAATTAATGACCTTTATTAATTGCGGTAAAATACACCTTTTACCAAGTTGCCGTTTTGAGTATTAAATCATTACACAAAAACAGACAACAATATGGCGAAGAACAATAGTGCCTTTTATATCAAATAAGGTACCTTATTTGACGACAACTAACAAGAGTAGGGTTAACTGTCAAAATTATCCATATTTGCTTAATTATTTTTGTGACTCCACGGAGACCGTGAGTACACTTATCGATCCTTACAGGATCAGTACACCTTTTCAATGAATTCAGAGCAAGCTCCTCATTCATAATGAAAAGCTTTTCGATTCTCCGATGCAAGCCAAGCAGTTGGCTTGCTTGGAGTCACAAATTTAAAAACCCACATAAAGGTGGGTTTTTAAATTTGTGACTCCACGGAGAATCGAACTCCGATTAGCGGATTGAGAACCCGCTGTCCTAACCGTTAGACGATGGAGCCAGTAAGGTTATAAATAAAAACTACGACCTTATTTATAACCTTATAACTACGGTTTGTCTAGCCACTCTTTTTCTTGGCGAACAAGAAGTTCTTTTTTCTTTTCAGGATGTGCCATGAGTGCCAACACAACGCGCTCCATACGCATACCCTGCGATCCTTTTACGAGTACAATATCACCCTCTGTAATATTTCCAGAAACGATTCGTCCTGCTTCATACGCATTTTCACAGTAGATTATATTCTCTTTTGAAAAACCTTTTTCGAGTGCTCCAGTAGCAATAGTGCGTGCGCGCATCCCCACAACAACAAGCAATGATACAACCGCACTTGCTTCCTCACCAATTGCCTTATGTGCCTCTTCAGTGTGCTTTCCAAGTTCAAGCATGTCACCCAACACAGCAATTTTCCTTGATTCTTTAGGCAATTCTTGCAATGCAGCTAGCGCTGCAAGAGTCGCATTTGGTGAAGCATTATAGGTATCATCAATAACGATACTATTTTTTACACCTTCAATAATTCGCAATCTTCCAGGTGGTGTTTGATACGAGGTAAGCGAATTTACCGCTTCAAGCATGTTGACGCCTGCTTCATGCGCCACAGCGAGTGCCATTAGACCTGAATAAATATGATTTCGCCCAATACACCCAGCCATATATGCCGGCAAACTACTCCCCTTGTAATTAAATTTGAAACGTACACCGAGAGGATGCATTTTATTTTCTTCGCCGTAATTGAATTCATCATTTGAAGCACGGAATGTTGCACCTTCATGAAAACCACACGTTACGGTAATATTCTTTGTTTTTGAAGCAAGCAAGCGAACTGTTTCGTCATCTTCATTGAGTATCAAAATTCCATCTTTCTTGAGCGCTGGAATTAGGCTCGATTTTTCTTCAACCAAGTGTTCTTTTGAATCAAAAAATTCAACGTGCACTGGGATATCTCCAATACAGGTAATAATCACAAAATCTGGATTTATAAATTGTGCCACTCGCTTTATATCGCCTGGTTTGTCAGCACCCACTTCAAGAATGAGCCATGCAGGATAGGGATTTTTTTTAATAATAAGCAAAATGCCGCGATAAATATTCTTGATCCATCCAATCGGACTATTCCATGCATTCGGCAGTCCTAAAATTGTGAGCGGGACGCCGAGCTCGCTATTGAAACTTTTTTCACTTCGTCGTACATCAAAAAATTTTGAAAGTACCGTATACACGGCATCTTTGGTTGATGTTTTTCCAACACTCCCTGTAATTGCAACAATTTTGGGCTTATATTTGCGAAGCACCATTTTTGCTTCAGCTTCAAGAATTGATACTACTAATTGTTTAAAGAAGTTTTTCATATTTTTCTATCGATCAGGAGAAACATTATAATAATTTAATAAGAATTTTGCGATATTGACGAATGGCTCTGCAAGAGATGCTGACGCATATTCGACACCCTTCGGATTCACTGCATACAAGAACACGAGAAATTGTGGATCATATGCGGGGAAATATCCAACAAACGAGTGGAGGTATCTATCTTTGTAATACCCTCCGCCACCGGGATTCGCAACTTGAGCAGTACCAGTCTTCGAGGCAATACTATAATGATCCATTTTATAAATTCCACCTTTGAGCGCCTTATCGTATACTGTCACCAACATTCTAGATATTGCTTCAGACGTCTGTGGTGAAATTTTACTTTTTGAAGTGGGATATACCGGGACTTTCTCTCCCCCGTCTTTATAAATTATCTTTTGTACCAAGTGCGGAGTAATGAGTGTACCACCATTTACCATAGCTGAGAAGGCTCGGACGGTTGCAAGTGGAGTGAGTGCGATTCCTTGCCCGAACGCAGCTGTCGCATATTCGACGTCTCGTGGACTCTGTAAATTCCCCACCAGACTTGGAATTTCATGCGGTAAATCAATGCCACTTTTTTCTCCAAGACCGTATCCCAAAAAGTAGTCACGAAGTTTATCTTTACCGAGCTTTTGTTCGACAGCAACCATACCAACGTTCAATGATTGATTGAGTACTTCCTGCATCGGAATAACTCCACGAGCCTTACCATCAAAATTACTGATCTTTTTACCATTCAATGTTACCGAACCAGTATCGTTGTATGTCGTCTGTGCAGTAAGGACACCAGCATCAAGTGCCGCAGACATCGCAAGTGGCTTAATGACCGAACCCATCTCAAATACATTTTCAGCAAGTGGATTACTAAATGTAAGCGGATCGGTCACTCCAGAGAAATCATTTAAATCAAAGTTTGGCAGTGATGACATTGCATAAATTGCTCCTGTTTTAGGATTGATGATAATTCCACCTTCAGCATCTGGATGATAGGTGTCGTGCACACTTGCTAATTGCTGTTCAAGATAATCCTCAACCGACGGCTCAATGGTTGTTTGAATATCACCTTCTATTTTCCCATTACTAAAAAGACTATCACTGATATTTGAAAAAACTTCTGCAAAAAAATTAACATTTAAATTCTCTTCGGTACGTTCAAGAACGTCATTGTAGTATTTTTCTAAACCATACCGGCCAGAAAAGTCATCACCCTTATACCCCACGAAGCCAATAGTTTGTGCCGCCATGGTACTACTCGGATAAAAACGCCATTTTTGCTCATAAATTGAGATACCAGACATATGTAGTGCATCAATCTTATCAGCATCTTCTTTTGAAACTTTCACTGCAATCTCTTCGTAGGGATCACTTTTTTTTGCAACTTTTTGAATAAAGCTATCATGATCGATAGGTATTATCTGTGAAAGTGCGGAATATGCGTGCTCTCCATCAACTATATTTTTAGGAACAATGGCTATTTTATATCCAACTTTTAATCCAGCCGCCGAAACAGTATTTCCATCTTTTTGTGTAAATAAGATTGACCCTCTCTCAAATATATTTCCACGTGGAGAAATATATTGACGATTGGCTTCTTCACTATATGCAGCGCCGTGTATTACCTGCACAAAAAAGAGCTTTGTGACGAGTAAAGCTCCGAGAAAAAGAATTGCGAAGGATATGAATTGTATTTTAGAAGAATTATTATAATTCATTGCCACGTGCTACTGCGGTTGAGACATATGATTCTCGTGATGCAAATTCAATGCTTTTACCTTGTGGTTCAGAGAAACCCAGTGATGAAGCTTTGGCGAGATCAAGACTATTGTTTAATGAAAGATATTCAAGCTCGAGCTCTCCGACCTTACTTGAAAGTGTTTTGACTTGATTTTCAGCACTCTTTCGCGCTATGACATTAAAAATAGTTGTTCCGATGAAATAGACATACACACACGACACAAGCGCAAGCACAATAAGTACCGAAGTTACGAGTCGCTGTTGAAACTCGTCCTTTGATATTGCAAGCGTATGTGATTGTGGATGTCGTGTAGCCATAGTATTTTTAAATGATTTTTTCAATGATTCGTAATTTTGAACTTCGTGACCGAGTATTAGTTCGTATCTCTTCATCCGTCGGTATAATTGGCTTTTTTGTAACTGCGATACCAGCGCCTTCGGAAACTTTTTGTTTAATAAAATTTTTAACGATTCGATCTTCTAGACTATGAAATGAAATCACGGCAATGCGTCCACCTTTTTCCAATCGCTCGAATCCATCTGTAAGTCCTTGCGAGATGCTTCCCAACTCATCATTCACTGCGATACGTATTGCTTGAAATGTTTTAGTCGCCGGATGAATTTTCTTTCGTCGATATGGCGCAGGGACTGCATGAAAAATAATATCGGCAAGCTCTGTAGTAGTCTCAATGGGTTTCTCTTCGCGTCGAGCCTTTATCGCAGCAGCAATTCTTCGTGAATATCGCTCTTCTCCAAAACCGTAGATGATATCCGCAAGGCTCTCTTCACTCCAGGTATTCACGACACTGTATGCAGTCACCGCATCTACTTCTGGATCCTTCACCAACGTCATCGTAAGTGGCTCTTCGCGACGAAATGTAAATCCACGACTTCCTTCATCAAGCTGGAATGAACTCAATCCCAAATCGAGCAGGAAACGATTCATTTTTGTAATCTTAAAACTGTCGAGCACTTCTGCCACATTTCTGAAATTAGTGCATGCAGTTTTTAGATTTTTTCCTGATAGACGTTTCTCGACTCGTGCGATTGCATCAGAATCTAAATCGATACCAATGACCTCTTTGGCTCCCTTCTTAAATGCAAGCTCGGCGTGTCCGCCACCACCTAAGGTACCGTCAACAAAGATATCTCCTTCGTGAATGTCTAACCCTTCTATTGCCTCTTTTAAAAGAACCGGTATGTGCTCCATATAATTAGAGCACTCCGACGCTTCCCAACTTCTCAGCCAATGCGTCAGCTTGCTTTTCGACTCCTGCCTTGTATTCGTTCCATACTTTATCGTTCCAAATTTCTACTCGATTTTTGACTCCGATAAGTACAGCCTTTCCTTTAAGACCTGCACGCTCCTTTAAGAAATCAGGAATGAGCATGCGCCCAATACTATCCACATCAGCTTCAACCGCGCCTCCCAAGAGATATCGATTGAAACTTCGCGTATCAGCTTGTCCGATTGATGTCTCCGCCAATTTATCTGAAAAAATTTTCCACTCTTTTGGCGCAAACACAAAAAGACAGCTATCAAGCCCCGGAGTAATGATCACTTTCTTTCCCATTTCCGCTCGGAACTTTGATGGAAGAGAAATGCGATTTTTATCGTCTATTGTGTGTGTATATTCGCCGATAATCATAAAAATATTTTCATCCCACTTCTTCCCACTTACATCAAATTATACTCCACTTCTTCCCACAATACAAAAGCCCCAAAAGGGCTTTTGTGTGGATAACTATTGAGAGATATTGGACTTTTATTTAAAATGTTGTATAATCAAAAAAGTAATCAAAAAACCCATATTCCGATGAATAACCAGCAACCCCAAATCCCCTGTTCATACATTAGAGTGAAGTGGGATAACGACAGTATTTTAGTTCTTTGCGCAACAACAAGAGCAGAAGCACTGAAGAAACAACTTGAAGCAGTATTAGCTGATGCAAAAGCTATGAGCGCTTCAGTAACAATTCTTACAGCAGAAGAGCAAGCCGAATTAGGTAAAAAAAGTCTTGCACCAGCAGCACACATAATCGACACTGTTGCTGAATTTACAATAGGTCAAAATTCTATTAAAGACTTCCTTGCAGCTTGATCTACGTAAGACAAAAAAGGCCCTAAAAACTTATTAAAAAAATTTTAGGGCCTTTATTATTTATTTTATTATTCTTTATGTCGCATTGTTGGGAAGAAAATAACTTCTTTGATATTTTTTGTATCTGTCAAAAACATCACGAGTCGATCAATACCGATTCCTACCCCACCCGCTGGTGGCATACCGTATTCCATCGCTTCAATAAAATCATCATCTTTTCGCTGTGCATCCGCTTCGCCTGCAGCTTTATTTTTTTCCTGTTCAGAAAAACGTAGTACTTGATCAATTGGATCATTCAATTCTGAAAACGCTTTCACGAGTTCAATACCCCCAGCGACAAGCTGGAATGCATCAACATATTTGGGATTCTTTGGGTTACGCTTCGCGAGCGGTAAATATTCCACCGGATAATCCACTACAAATGTCGGTTGTACCAACTTGGGTCGGCAGGTTTTTTTATAAATACCATCAAGCAGTTTTGCAATTGAATCCCCTTTTGAAACCGCCACACCACTCTGCGTCGCCTTAAGCACAAGCTCAGTATGTGAAATCGTTTCTGGATTTGGAATGAGTGCGTATCGTTTCAATAAATCAAAATATGAAATAACAGCAAATTTCTTCGTAAAATCAATCGCGTCTCCACTATATTCAATCGAGTTTTTTTTGAACACTTTTTTCACGAGTGTTTTAAACATTGCTTCCACAAATGCCATTTGCTTTGTCGCATCAGAAAATGCCTCATAGAATTCCACCATAGTGAATTCTGGATTGTGTGTCACGTCAATTCCTTCATTTCGAAAATCCTTCGAAAGTTCATACACTTTTGGAAAGCCTGCTACAAGCATACGTTTCAAATAGAGCTCGTCTGAAATACGAAGATACATATCCATATCAAGCGCATTATGATGTGTCACAAACGGCTCTGCTGACGCCCCGCCGTATAGTGGCTGAAGTGCTGGTGTTTCTACTTCCAAATATCCAGCAGTGTCTAGGACGTTTCTGATTTCAGAAATAATTTTTGAACGAGTAATAAAACGATCTTTTACTTCCTGAGACATGAGCGCATCGAGATAGCGTCTACGGAATCGTTCTTCCATATCTTGAAGACCGTGCCATTTTTCTGGAAGCGGGCGAAGTGATTTTGAAAGAATCGTCCATGTTTTTACTTCAAGTGTCTTTTCATTTCTTTTTGTAATAAAAAGTGAACCAGAAAATTCTACAAAGTCACCGATATCAATCGTTTGATCAAAGAGACTAAATGAAGCATCTCCGACTCCATCTTTTTTTATAAGTACCTGAAAACCACCAGTACCATCATTGATATTTAAAAAGGTAAGTGCGCCCTGTGGTCGAAGCGACATGACGCGACCACCAATGGAGATTGGTTTTTTCTTTTTTGAAATAGTTGCAAAACGAGACACAATTTCTAGAAGTGTGTAATCGATATTCGAAGTGACAGGATATGGATCAATTCCATTTTCCTGCAACAATTTTAATTTTTGAAGTCTTGTCTGACGAATTTCTTCAAGTGAAGCCATAAAAATATGAGTATGATACTAAAAAGACACCCTGGTATTTTATCATAGCCTGACAATGCGTGCTACCAAGGTGTCTTCTGTAAAAAATTATTCAATATCGATGATCTTGTAGTTCACTGTTCCTTTTGGATTTTGAAATGTGACAGTATCACCTTTCTTTTTTCCAAAAAGTGCCTCTCCGAGCGGAGAGTGGTGAGAAATCTTCCCTTCACCGGTAGCTTCTTCAGATCCTACGATCTGATATCGCTTCTCTTCTTTATCTTTTTCTTTTCTAACGACAACAGTTGAGCCCACTTCAACCTTAGTACTATGGTGAGATGCTACCACTACTGATTCCTTGAGAATGAGTTCGATTTTTGAAATACGTTCTTCAAGTTTTGCCTGATCTTCGCGAGCTTGGTGGTATTCAGCATTTTCAGACAAATCTCCCAACGACTTTGCAAATTCAAGGCTTTCTAGGACCTCTTTTCGCTTCTTAGTTTTAAGTTCATGAAGCTCTGTTGCCAAAGCCTGTTTTTTCTCTTCAGTTATGTATTCTTGATTGCTATCCATGGCGTTATTATATAAAAAAATCAAAAAAAGTCAATGAAATCAATCTACTTTCAAATAATCAGGAGCATTCACCTGTGTCCAATCTAAAAAGCTTCGCATGGCAGTAGAAGCACCAGTTGCACCAGCAGGACCGTTTTCCATCATCACCACAAAGGCATATTTCGGATTCTGATATGGGAAAAACCCTTCTGCCGATGAATTAACCCGTTGATTCTTGTATCCTACCTGTGCTGTTCCTGTTTTTAAAGCTACTTGGACATATGGAACATTGAGGACTCCTCCGATACCCACAGTGACAGTATCACGCATACCTTCTTGAACAACCTTATAGATACTCTGTGGTATATCAACCGTGGTAACTTGAGACTCCTTTTGTGTATCTCCCAATAAAAGGTGTGGGGACAACAATTTCCCTTTATTCGCAATCGCACTGACCGCACGAGCCATTTCGAGTGGAGTAACCTGGAATCCGTACTGGCCGATGACCGTGTGATATGTATCTCCAATGCGCCATTGTTCGCCATTGAAATTTGCCGCCTTCCATTCAGGTGACGGAATAACCCCCGATGCTTCCGCAGGAAGGTCTACGCCATTTTTTTCTCCGATACCAAACATGCGCGCATATTTTTCTATATTCGCAATACCAATACCTTTCTGATCTTGAAATCCTCCACCAACTTCATAGAAGTACACGTCGGAAGATACAGCAATAGCATGCCGCACGTCTACCCACCCGTTTGCGCGCCAGTCTTTAAAAACTGAATTCTGTCCTGGAGCATACGGATTTGGAATTGAAATCGAGCCTGTACTCAATATTTGTTTATCAGCAGTAATCACTCCTTCAGTAAGTGCGGCAAGTGCCATGAACGGCTTTACAATAGAACCCGGAGCATAGAGTCCTGATACTGCTCGATCCAAAAATACGTGTCGCGAATCATTCAAATATCTTTTAATTGTCGCAGTATCATTTCCCAATGAAAGAATTTCTGGTTCATATTCAGGATAATTTGTCAGTGCAACAATTTCTCCAGTATGCACATCCATGATAACACCCGATCCACCAGTGTATCCTGCTTTATTTGCAAGTGCCGCAATAGAATCATACAAACTTGATTGTAATTTTGAATCAATCGAAAGATGTAAATTGTCCCCATTTTGCGGTGGGTCTAATAAATTCTGCGATTCGATATGTCCTTGCACATCTGTCTCCACAATCTGTGTTCCATTCACCCCAGAGAGTCGTTCATCGTATTGTTTTTCAATACCATCTTTCCCGATAAACGCCGTTTGCCAATAATTTCCCTGCTTATCTTTTGATGGATAGCTCACATATCCGACAACGTGCGCCAATCCTTGCGCTGTTGTATATGAACGTCGAGAAAAAGAACTACCATCACTACTTTCATCATTCCACGCAAGCTCTACACCATTTCGATCATAAATGATTCCCCTGTTTGCAAAAATTGGAATTTTCTTAAGGCTATTTTTTTCACTTCGGTCAAAGTATGCTTGACCTTGTTTTATTTGAAGGACCCCCACGCGATACAGAAAAACACACCCGATACATAAAAACGCAAGGCCTAAGACAATAACAGTCGTTTTCGTAATAGGTCGCTCAAGTCGTCCTTCGAATTGTTGTGTATCGAATTGAGGAATATTTTTTGCATCCAGAAATATCTCATCGGGATCAACTTCTCTATTGAATAGTTTTTTTCGTTTGAATCGGAATATCATATACGCGCGCTATATGCATGCATCTCTTTTTTTATAAAGTACGACGCTGCAAAAATAATGACTGAAATGATGAAACTCAAATATACAATACCGTAATACCGAGAAAGACCAACTCCATAGAGACTATCCGAGAGCAAGAAAACAAACATAAATTCAAAGTAGTGCTTGAACACAAACAATAATACAAGTGCGAAAATGGCGGTAAACCAAAACGGCAACGTGATGACTGAAATAACAAGAAGTATATCGAGGATAATACGAGTAATAACCTTTTTCATAGCGAGAACATTATATCCTGTCTCTACTGCTTTACAAAAGAAATTGACATTCGGTGTTTTTATGGTATCCTTTCGAAGATATAGTTTTAAAAAGTTCTTTTAAATTAACCCCAAATCCCAAATACGATGAGACAGCTCAAAATTAGTAAATCAATCACCAATCGCGGATCAAGTTCGCTCGATAGGTATCTGGCAGAAATCAAGAAAGAAGACCTCATTACAGCAGAAGAAGAAGTCCGGCTCGCCCGATTAGTTAAACAAGGTGACGTCAAAGCACTTGATAAGCTTGTGAAGGCAAATCTTCGCTTTGTGGTATCTGTTGCAAAACAATACCAAAATCAAGGTCTTTCACTCCCCGACCTGATCAATGAAGGTAACTTAGGCCTCATTAAAGCAACGAAGCGTTTTGATGAGACCCGTGGTTTTAAACTTATTTCCTATGCAGTCTGGTGGATTAGACAATCCATCTTGCAAGCTCTCGCAGAACAAGCAAGAATAGTCCGATTGCCTTTAAATAAGATTGGATTATTAAATAAGATCAACAAAGCAACAACCAAACTGGAACAGGAATTAAATCGTGAACCTGACACTGACGAAATTGCACTTTTACTTGAGATTGACCCTGAGGATATCGAAAAAATGAGACGTGAGGCTCTCAGAGATATTTCACTAGACGCGCCAGTAGCAAATCAAAGTGATACAAATCACATCAGTGTTTTAGATACAATCGAAGATGTTGATCAACCAATGCCCGACCAGCGCCTGATGAATGAGTCCCTACGAACAGAGCTTACAAGATCTGTAAACACTCTTACAGAACGTGAACGTACCGTCTTAATTTTGTACTATGCTCTTCAAGGCGGGAAGGAATTCACACTGGAAGAAATTGGTGCAACACTTGATTTAACTCGTGAACGAGTACGCCAGATTAAAGAGAAAGCTATCCGCCGACTCAAGCACACTTCGCGAAGTAAACACCTTAAACAGTACGTGGGTTAATTTGGTTAGTGTATTTTAATAAAAGAGCCCTTCTTGTAATAAACAGGAAGGGCTCTTATTTTTAATGGGCTTTTTTCCAGATAAACCGAATGAGAATAAAAATCAGTAACACAATTATTCCATAGAAAAATATCGGATGTGCAAACACATACGCAGCGATTATATAAAAGAAAAGAGCCACGTACTGAAGCGGTTTCTTGAGTGCGATTGGAAGTGATGAATTTTCACTTGAACTGGTCGCTGTTTTCACCGCATCAACAGTTTTCGGCTTTGATTCATTTGCAATTATTTCTTTTTCATTTTTTGCATTATCTGAAAATTGGGTTGCGGTCGTCGTACGAAAATCCTCAATCGGAGCCATAAAAGAAGCGCCGAGCACTTTCCCCGCAATAGCAGGAATATCACTACCAGAGGATTCGGTCTGAGTACTTTGAGGTTCAACTTTTGGAATGATTTTTTTTGCAATAGTAAATTTGTCTTCTACCGAATCAGTCTGCGAGAGCGATACTGCACTTGTTTTTCCACTCGTAAGTGTAATCTTCGGATTAAGTATTTTTGCATGAATGGCATGATCACCCACCGTTATTTTCCAAGAGATTGAGACACTCTTAAGCGCACCCGAAGCCACAGTGACAGTACGACTACCGAGAAGAATGTCTCCATCGTAAAATTCCACCTTAGCTGAAAGATCACTTTCGCTTGGGTTGAAAATGACGGTATAAATAAGTGTTGTATCACCTTCAACGAGCGGATTTTTCGAATACCAGATATTTTTTTCAATGAATCCACCTGACGGCAACATTGTGTCAGACGCATGCACAGCAAAAGACGGTACTAGAAAAACTACTACGACAACAAGGATTGAAATATATTTTTTGTATGAACTCATGAATATGAGCAGTAATTTACTTAAGCGTAAATGACGCACGAACGGTTACCATCACTTCTTTCTGGATTTGTGATGTGTCATACGTTCCATAATCCGATACATCAACTGAATTTACTGGGAGTACTTGTACGACACCGATCGTCGCTGCCTTCAAGCTCCCCACCTTCTTACCGCTCGATTCAGCGAGCTTCCCAGCACGAGCTTGTGCATCTTTTACCGCGTCAGAGAGAAGCTCGACGCGCGTATCAGGTAGCTTTGAGTAGAAATATTGTAATGATTGCGTTGAAAAGACGACGCCTTGATCAATAAGTGATTTTGTTGATTTAGCGATATCAGTAATCTTCTGCACATCTTGTGAATTGACTTCAATAGTCTGTCTGAGGGTGTAGTCTTGTTCCGCACCACTTTGCTGATTTGAATTATAATTCTGGTCCATAAAGACTGGAGAAATAGTAATCTGATCTTGTGTAATTCCCTTATCCTTCAAGAACGCCGAGACAGCGATGATATCCGTAGCCATCTGTGCATAGCCAGCTTTTAATGTACTGACTTTCACGTTGCGAGAAATCTGACTATCCCATTTTACTGAGTCTGATGTCACCTCTCTTGTAGCAGAGCCAGTAACTGAGAGCGAATTATCTAACGCGCGAATACTGTAAAAAAAGATACCACCAATAATGACAGCAATTATGAAACCTGCTGCAAGTATCCCTGAAAATGGAATGAGTTTTGAAATTGATATTTTTTGTTCCATACAGATATATTATAACTTATTTATTTTATACACCACATCTTTTCGTTCTACCACAACATCCCACCCTTGCCGTTTGGCATATTTATACAATTTTTCATTAGGATTAAAACAGATAGGGTGTTCAACCCCCTCTAAAAGCGGTATATCACTCTCCGTATCGCCAACACCAATAGAACCTGTGAGAGTAAGATTTTCTTTTAAAACTGCACGCTTCAAAATAGCTGCCTTATTCATGATAAGATGCAGATCAATAATATTGCCAGTAAAACGTTCAGTCGGCCCTAGTTCATAGAAGATACCGTAGACTTTATCAAACCCAAGCGCTTTACCAAATGATTCAACAATCCCCTTCGGTGAATGCGAAATAGCCAGCAAGTAATAATTTTTCTTTTTTAAGGTTTGGACCAAATCGCGAGTATACCGATAGGTACGATTCTTATATTTTGCAGCAACTGCTTTCGCGACACGATCAAAATCAGAAAATGGAACTCCGCGAATATGCTTCATGAATGTTTCAACAACCGCGCGAATATATGATTCATAATCACTCTCACGATCAAGCCATTTTATTTTTTTATTCTCATATTCCTTAATTGCAGTATTCGGAAAAATACCTTCTTCGACCAAACTTTCAACAAGCTCAATCAAAAGACTTGAACGAAAAATCGTCCCATCGATATCAAAAATAGCCACTTTTTTCTTCATATAGTGAAGTGTAGCAAAGTACTTAAAAAAAAGGAAAGCGGTACATCATATAGAGATACCGCTTTGCTTGGTTAATATTATCCCGATTTAATCTTAAAAAAGGAGTGCTGTAACAAAGCCCATTGGAATGCGCATTGTTAAATCATCTCCAGGATGTTTAGTGAAACCAAAACAACTTGTATTGTAATGGTCTAAGAGTGTACGTGCCTTCTTTTCAACTCTAAAGTAAAGTGATTTACCTAAGAGATCCGGCCCTTCATACACTACATTAAAAAAAAGATGATCAAGGCCGCCATTGAATGCAGATAACTCTTTGTAGGTTTCTGTATTCTTTGAAGCATTACTGTCTGAGAAGAAGCATTGTTTATACCGAGGTCCGGGAAGATATGACTGATGGACCTTTTTTTCAGTTGGCACATAAAATACCACATGCTGAATTTTGATATGAAATGATTCTACACATTCAATAATCCGCGCTGTTCTTTGAACATTTTCACTAAAGTAGTAGTCGCTTTCGGGAATTATATTTTCAATTGAAAATAACTCAAACTTCGAGATTAAATCAATCGAAGAACGGCCATAGCCATTTTGAATCTTGTTCACTTCATTTAAGAAGAGATTATGGATTGAATTCAATCCAACAATAAATTTTTTCATGGGGTCGTTTTTTTCTTTTTACTATACCATGAAAATACAAACAAGGCAATATATAGCAAATCTTAGGCAAATCCGGGGAAAAAGTCTTTGATTATACGACTTTCAGGTACGCCCATTTTTGAAAGTGTAGCACCAAAACCTGTCACCATCCCATGAGGACCAGAGAGATAGAACATGCGCTCACGCCAATCTGGTACTTCTTTCATTACAAGATTCTGATCAAGCATACCTGAGTACATATTCACAGGAAGTGCAGTTGTTGTAGGATCAGTAATTACATAGACTGTTTTCATTCCCATAACGTTGCCTGCTGTATCGAATACATCTTTGTACGCAATGTCTTCATAAGTCTTATTCGAATAGAACATCACCACGTCACGATGCTGTTTCATATCGGTCATGTATTTCACCATACTTCGAAATGGCGTCACGCCAATACCACCAGCAATGAAAACCATTTTCTGGCGAAGATCATCTGGTAACGTAAAATCCCCTGCAAGAGATCCTGCAAGCACGTGGTCATCTCTTTTTAAACTCCCAAGCGTTCCTTTAAAAGTACTGCCGTTGGGATAAAATTTTACTCCCATAATAAGTTCATTCTCGGTTGGAGATGACGCGATGGTGAAATAGCGACGATTACCGCGTGAATCCGCATGTACGGGCGGAATTGTCCACTCCATATACTGTCCTGGTGAAAACAAAAAACGTTCATGCATTTCAAACACAAAATTGTATGTATCTTTAGCAACCATAATGCGATCTTTTAATCGTAATAGCAGTTTTTTCTTTGGTGATACGATATACGAAAAAATATTCCCAGCTATCAACGCTAGCTCTGGAGTAAAATATAGTGGACCAATATTAAGTGATGGGAAGAATAATAATCCAATTAAAATACCGTACGCAATACGAAGGCCATGTTTTGGTGGCATCGTAAGTGGCTCGGTCAACATAACAAACGCAAAGAAAAAGATTGGTGATGAAAAGAGTATTTGTTTCGCTGTCGTAATAATATTTCCAGAATTCAATCCATGACCAAAGATAATTACAACACTCGCAACAAGTAAGAATGAGACAACAACATCAGTGCGCTTGAGTTTACGAACTAAAAGAATACCACCAATCAATACAACCGGAAAAAGAGCGGCAGTCCCCACCCACCAACTCGCAGCTTGTCCAATAACCAGTGCTGTCAGAGCAACTGCAAACGCCACAGGATTAAAGATATGCTTCTTATAAATTGCAAAAATATATTTTGAAGCCATCGCCCATACTGCCGCCCAACTCGCGAGTGCAAGAAATCCAAGATCCGCAAGCGAGGTTGGTGGTGAAATGATCAGAGCTAAAATAATTGCTGTGATATATGCAGATTCTACATTCGCAGGAACAGTGAACACTTTTGCAAAAACATAGTTCACCACAAGACACGCAGAGACGATAAAAATCGCTCCGCAAAACATGTACAGAGGATTAAATACGAGTACTCCAAAAAATGAAAGTATGATTGCAGTACATAGAATTGCCAAAACATAGTACAGGACAAGCCGATACATTGTTATCTTATTTAAAAAGTTGTCTATAAAATTAAGCATATCTGTAATTCTTATACACTTGTATATTTTTCAAACCCTGAAGTCTTTGTGGCAATACCATTATTATCTATCATATATCCTTCAAATCCAAGAAGTGTTTCAATGAAATTGATACCATCTCTACCCATCGCAAATGCAGCTGTGGCAAACCTGTCTGCTTCAAAAATATCAGGACCAATAATAGTCAAACTCGCAATATCATCAGCTTCTTTATTTTGTGAAGGAATATAAATATGTGCTCCTCTTTCATAATTTCCAGAGGTAGCAATCCCTTTATTGCTCAAATAGACTACTTTAACATTCTCATTCACATTGAATGGATTTCGTATACCGATTGCCCATTTCTCGCCTTTGCTATTCACCCCACCGACTTCTATATCTCCAGCAATTTCTACAAAAAAATTCTTGATTCCTTTTTTTTGCAGCATCACGGAGGCATTGTGAATTGCCCAACCTTTAACAATCCCCGATGGATCGATTTTTCCATTATGCGAGATATCGAAGTAGCCGTTAGTTTCTTTTTTTGTTTTCTCAGAAAGTTGAAAGATCTCCATCATTTCAGGACTCAAATCTTTCTCTGCAATTTTTTTTTCATTGAATAACGTTATTTCGCTATCTTTTTTATACGTACTGAAACGTTTATCAACAGAAACCAGATATTCAAACACTTCATCGAAGATACCAGGTGATACGTCTCTATCGATAATCTCTATCACCGCTGCCATGCCCATGATTTCTCGTATCTGTTTCATTTTTTATGATTTTGCTTGAACAAGCGCTGACGCGAGCGAATCTTGGAAGGCAGCGGTTGTAAATGGTGCAGACGCTCCGGAGATCGCATCAACATTCGCACTCTGGATTTGAATCGCCTCTTGGACGAGACCAGGCAATACAGCCCTACTTAAACGGCCAGAATATCCACTCATTGGATATTGAATAAATTGAATATCCGATATTTTACTATTTGAAATAGTAACCTCTACTTGAACATTATCGTTATATGCCATCACAGCGTCTCCAACATAAGAACCATCAGTATAGAGCCCTTTTTTCTTCGGCGGAGGCGTCACCACGATCTTTGGCTTATCGACAACTGTAGTTGTATCAGTAGTTGAATTTTTTACTCCAGTAGAATTATTTGAAGTTGTCGTATTTGTTGATTGGCTTTTTACATTGATTACACCATAAGATGTGTACACCGAAGAACCTCCTCCGAAATTCTGATAGAGTGCGTAGAAGTAAAAAGTTGCAATAACAAATAACGATAGAAATATTTTTTTCATAAAGATGTGTCCTGTCGGAACTGAAGATACCAGCTTTTAGAATCTTACTCAACAACGAGTGTGCCTTTCATGCCCATGGTGCGATGACTACCAACTGAACAGTAAAATTCATAACTTCCAGTTTTATCAGCGGTAAAAGTTACTGACTTCATGTCGCCTCCTTGTATACGATCTGTTGCGACATTAAATGCATCAATTTTAAAATCATGGAACCCTCCATCATTTTTGAAATTGATCGTGACAGTATCCCCTTTCTTTACATGAATTTCATTCGGGACGAAATAAAAATTACCACCATTAACATCGAACGTAAGCGCTTTCGGAGAATGTACGGCAGCACCGAGAGCTAGTTCTGCTTTTTGTGCATCAGTGAGTGCTGGTGGAGTAGCGGGTGCCATCATACCTGAACCGGTATTTTGCATCATCCCTGGACCAGGACGATTATTGCCAAACATATTTCTTCCAGCAAATTCATCATCTCGTCGATCACCACGAACAAAACCTCCAATAAGTAAACCTACAACGAGCGCACCGACACCAACACCGATAAGCACATTCATTGATACTTGTTTTTTCATAAATTTATTTTTTAAACTATTATTATTAATTAATAAAAAATTATTGGACCTTATCTGGAATCTCTACATTCATCATTCCCGAAGTTGCTGGTAAGACACGAATAAACTTTGCAGTTATTTGTCCATCTTGATTAGGATTGCCGATCACTACCACATGATCATCTATTTTAAGTCCTGCTGAATTTATATTTCCAGAAAGACCTCTGATATTCGTATCATCAGTGATTAACACCACTTTCTCTGTCTGATCATCCTTATCTGACACAATCATCGTCGGTAATGTAATCTTGAGTATTTGTCCATCAGCTCCGTTTGCATTTGGAAAGAAATCCATCATTGGCCCAGACCCTTGTCCATGACGTGGACTAAAGTTATTGAAATAGTGCTCATCCCATGAACGTGCAAACTCTGCCCGATGAAACCCGAAGGAAACACCTGCTGAAAATATAATGACCGCAATAAGCACGATGCCTACAGCGTACACGAACTTAAGAAATAACTTTGATGCGAACACTTTCTTTACCTCATTTTTAATTTCTTCTTTTTCCATCCCGAACGAAATAGGAAATCTTATGATTTCCGTATTTTATTTACTTAATAAAAAATTCGACAATATACTGCGACCTACTACTTCTATATCTATATCATAACTGAGTGATTTCGTACGGGATTCCATAATAAAAATAAACTATGCTGATAATACAAGCGGACTCTTTTTTGTAAAATTAATTGCTCGGCTAAGTGACCAGAGAAGTGCAAACACTGGAACCAAAAATAAAATGATACTGGTGAATGGCAGAGAATTCATAAGTGAGAGCAAAAGCTCCTTCCATGATGAGGCAAGTACACCCCCTCCAGAGAATGCAACGGATAGATATTCAAAAAATCCCGACTGACTGAAACTCGTACCCATTGTACGGAATGTAACGATTGCGAATAAGAATGAGACCATTCCAACAGCTGCAAAACTCCAGAAACGGATCCTGTCTTTGCGCTCTTTACGCGTTTCAATCACATGCCAAATATTCCCCGAGAGGTTCTCTGGGCAGCATGCTGTGCTTTGTGTAAAGACTTTTCTTAATCGATTTTCCATGTTGTTATATACGGATACATTATTTACTCTGGTGCATATGGCTTTTTGCCAATTTTTTAAGCTCCAGAAGGGCTCGACGGTGCTGACTTTTCACCGTATTGAGTGGCTTGCCTAACACCTTCCCAATTTCATCAAATGTCATCTCTTCATCATAGTAGAGAGAAAGTACTGTACGATAATTTACTGAAAGTCCTCCGATCAAACTATTTAAGAATGCTGAATCTTCTGCTTTCTCCAAAACTTCATCAGGAAGTAATGCAGTATCTTCAATTGAATCTTCAAATGATGGAGTATCATCCTCGCTATCGAGCTGTGAAAAAAGTGCTGGTTTTTTCTTCCGCAAATAATCCGTAATCGTATTGCGCGCAATCGTGTAAATCCACGTCTTGAAGCTTGCCTTAGCTGAATTGAATTTTTTCAAATTCTGCCAAACTTTAATGAAGATATCTTGCACAATATCAGCTGCATCATTTGAAGCGCCAAGTCGTACGGCAAAATTATACAACGCCGAAGAATAGCGCTCAATCAAGTATTTGAACGCTTTAGTTTCCCCGTGTAGATATTGTGAAATAAGTTCGTTATCAGTGAGTTCCATCATAAAACACCGCTTCAGGCAGTACCTTATAGTACCACCAAATAGAGAGGTTATTCAAATATGAGTACTACTATCCTAATGTACTCAACCAAGTCGAAAAAATATTTTTGAGTATTTCTATATGCTCAGGTGTCTTAAAAGTATGAGGAGCATTAGGTACTATATGCAATTCTTTTTTACCCGGTACGAGATCGTATAAAATTTTCTGACTGTCAGACGGACACGAAGTATCATTTTCCCCTACGACAAAAAGTACTGGCATTGTGAGCTTGGAAGCACTAGGACGAAGATCATGCAAGAGACGCTCTTCCATGTGTGACCATGGCAGACGTTTTATTATTCCTGGTTTTGAGTTACTCTGCTCTTCTTTCCACCCAGATTCTTTCCAACTTTTCAACTTATCTGGATAAAATTTTTCTGTTGCTTCATAACTCAATTGCCCAGACACAACAAGTGCGAATGGAAATACAGCCTTCACTTCCTTCGCATGATCTTCTGCATATTGTGCGACTGCATATCCGCCAAGACTGTGCCCAGCAATGGCAAATGGTTCTTGATACCATGATTGTGTTTTTGCCCATTCAATGACATCAACAAGATCTTCATAATGTAGTTGCATAGTTGCATGCTCGTAAGCCCCCTCACTCTCTCCAAAAGAATTCGTCGCATCAAAATTAACAATGACATATTCTTTTGCAAGAAGAGTATCCACGAGCGCCATGATACCTGGCTGTTCTTTAAATCCCCCAAGACCATGCATTGTAAATGCCAATCCAGTAGGATTTTCTGGCGTATGAAGTTCACCGACAATTTTCAAACCTTTTCGATTTTTGATTTCAAATTTTTGCATCATATACTCTTCACTCTTAAAAAGAAAAGTGATGAGAACACCCCACCTCTAAAAATGTTCCGCATTCGCAATCACAACTAGTAATCAAAAACACCTTTACCATCAAGTTCAACCGCCGAGGTTTTGCATCCAACGAGCATATTTAAGAATTTATTAGTCGTCTTATATTTATACCCTGTGCCATGACCTAGATTCCATGGCTTGAGCATTACATTACTGAAATCTTCCTGGAATTTTTTGAGTGCAACCGTTAATGATGCGTCAAACGTATTATCAATAGTTCCGGAATAAAAACCAAGCTCATGAAGCAATGTCTTTGTCTTCCCTACTTCATCTGAAACAGTGTTTTTTGTAAGACTATTGTACTCGATAAATGCAGGACACGTAATGGCCTGACTACAATAGAATGAATTGATCTTCATGAGTGTTGTGCGATATACATAACCAGTCGGATGATGAAGATCCCAAATATTGAGCACTTCACTCGCATACTTTTGTTGGAATCGTTGTACCGCATCCCTATCTTCGATTGAATACACTCCATCAACAACAAGATGTTCACCCTGCTTTTCGTTGAGAAATTCTTGAAGCTTCTTCACTTCTTCGGGGTCATTCTTTGCACCATATTCTATGTAGGACTTCAGGTATGGACTACAGACCGCCCGGGGCGTAGCTGTCGGAGGAGAAGCAGGTGTTTGAGAAGTAGGAGGCGTCTGTATATCTTTATATGTGCACAAGTCCTGCTGATTATTTGTTGCTGATGAATCATAATTTAAAGCATTTGAATCCTTGCAGCCATAGGTCACCGAAGGAGAAGTAGGGATAGTTGCATGACTAATGCGAACTCCTGGACCAACAGGATCCACTATCGTACCATTCTCTACGCCATCCGTATCAAGCGCACTACCATCCGTCAAAGTGTACGTGAGCGTAGTTACAGTAGCTCCGCCAATATTCGCCGTGCCAAAGGTTGCACCAGGAATTGTGGTATATGATCCATTCACATATTTCCGTGCCGTCCATCTACTGGTGTCATATTCATGATCATAATATATAGTAACGGTTGTTGAAGAACCTGACGTGCATGTGGTGTTAAAATTAAGAAGCCCTATTGGATATCTATAACTGCGATCATTTGAAGCACTTTCAACCGATACATTCGAAAGTGCTGAACAAGTTTCGCCGTCAACTTGAACTGTCATGTACGCATCTTCGCCAGCAATAGTATTTGGAAGCGAGGTAACATTTGATTGCTCTGAATCTAGAGTACTATCATTGTTCCCATCACCACCATTCGGAGCAGCATCTTCCACTGCAGCGTTCACACCATCGCCATCATCTGCAAGTGCAGTGCCAGTTACATCCGCAGAACCATTAGGAAAGTTTGTCTTAACAGTGCTCACCGTCACTGTCGATGAAGCACCAGACCCAAGCCCTGTCACCGTCACAAATCCTGTCTCACTGACAGATACACTACCGGAAGTCGCCTCGAACGACCAATCAAATGTAGCATCATAGTTTGTAATCTGCACCGTATATCCGTCCACTGTAGAAGTAATAGTGCCAAATGTAGGCGTCAGTGGATTGCCGGGACCCGGACCGGGATCAGCTGCAGAAGTAATATAAAAATGATTTGTGGAATATCCGCCAAATAGATATCGGCTACCTGTGTGATCATGCGAAAGGTATGTTACGTTATAGGCTCCACCGTCATTTGGCACAGTGTAAAGACCAGCATAGACAGGATTGGGGCTCGTATCTCGATCGAGCGGCCATGATTTGAAGTCACCTGACGCCAAATGACCACCAATAAATTCTATTCTATACAAATATGTACCATCGGTCGCAACACCGTGCTCATCAGTATTCCAGTTTTCCGTATCGTGTGTAAAGTAATCATGTGACCAGGCAATAGTTGCACTTTTCCCAGTACCAGTCACAGTGTACATGCGCAAGTATGAAGTGTAGCCTCCCTCTCCATCAGAAGCATACGCAGAAACCTTACCAATACGCCCATCAGCAAAATCAATCACTGTACCCCTACCCCAATTGTGACCTTGTGGTAAAGGTTCATCTGCGGGTACTGTTATTTGGGTCACCGACCAATCACTAGTATCAATGCAATAAAGACTGATAGGATCTGGAGCATAACTAGAAGCGTCATCGGTGATAAATAAACACCCATGGCTGTATGCCAGACTCCGTCCATCTGGATGAGAAAATGAAGGCACCCCGCCTGAGCCCCACCCCACAGTATGAAGTGTGCCGTTTACAGCGACGGTCCCTCCGGGAGAACCGACAAGTGCATTCATTGGAAGAGTAGCAATATTGCCAGAACCATTCATAAGATACACAGTAGTGCCATCGTTGGTAATACCGCGCAGATCCGAAAAATTATTTACTGTCACGCGAAGTCCTCCAATTTCTGAATCGTTATAAGGAACAGAAAGGAGTCGCGCCGCGAGCGGAACATCAGCATGTGTTTTTGAGAAAATAGATCCGCTTATAAGCACAAAAACAATGAGTACTAAAACGCGAAGAGATTTTTTTGCTCGATATGGTTTTAGTATTACCATTATAAGTAAAATTATAACAACAAATAACGTGTTGTACATGTGTATAAACTAGAAAATTACTGCTTGAATACCTTAGACTCAAGCACTTTAATATTCTATTCCTTGAAAGATGCTGTCAGACAGATTATTAATCGTGCCCCCCTGAAAGTCTTTTTATTTCTCATCTCAAATTTTTGCATCTACTTAATTCCCTCCAGCCAATAGAGTATTTATGTATGCTCTTGTTTGTGGTCCAAAATATCCTGTTGCAGGAAGACCAACTGATGCTTGATATTTTTTAAGTGCGGTGACTGTCTTTGATCCCAAAAAGGTAGACAATTGATTGAGTGATCCCCAGCCAGATGACGCTACTACAAAACCATGTGTATCCAAGAATTTTTGCAATTGCATTACATCAGTATCGTCTGCTCCTTTTCTTAAATTTTTGGTGAAAGTAAAATGAGTACCTGATGATGAATGCACAATTGCAGGTGGTGGAACTACCACCGTTTGCACATTTGGAGTAAATTCAATACCTGTATAGTTCACATTTGTTGTCGCATGAGATTCATTTGAAGGATCTCCTGCCCCAACAGTATTTATTGCAGAAACTCGGTAATTATATTGTGTATCAGGGTTAAGCCCGATATCTGAATACGTAGTAGTAGAAGATCCAGTATTAGC
>JAHFNN010000046.1 GCA_023267315.1 Candidatus Nomurabacteria bacterium
TCATTTAGATAAAATCCGTAAGGGTGTGCGTCGTTTATGATCATCACCGTTTTATTCGTCAATTTAACCGTTTCTCCAGGAAGTCCGATAATTCTTTTAATATAAAACAAGGAAGGATCTTTAGGTGGACGGAAAATAATAACATCACCTCGCTCTGGTGCATGGAAGCGGTAGGAGATTTCATCAACAATAAGATATTGTCCTGGACCAAACGTTGGGTCCATAGAGTGGCCATCCACAACGAATGGTTGAGCTATGTATATGCGTATTGGGATGACAATGATGACTGCGATGACTGCAAATTTTAAGAGGTCGAGCGCTCCACGCCACCATGGTTCTTTCTTTTTTTGAGAAGGATCACCGGGGATAATTTCCGGTTCTTGTTTTTCATACACAGATAACTCTGACATGGCCTTCATTGTACTATGAACAAACACTTGACGCAAAGGCTTATTCGGTGTTCTTTTGAAAGTCCTCTATACTGTGGTACTATTTTTACATGCTTATCGTTGTAGGTTTAGGAAATCCAGGAGAAGAATACAAAAATACGAGACATAATACCGGCCGGATTATATTGGAAATGCTTTCAAAAAAGTTTGATTTTTCAGATTGGAAAGAGGATCAGAAATTGAAAGCGATTGTTTCAAAAGGATCTATTGATGAAGAAAAAATGATATTTGTTTTACCGAATAATTTCATGAATAATTCTGGAAAAAGTATTGCACCACTAATCACTTCAAAGAAGGATTTAACAAAACTTGTTGTTGTGTATGATGATATGGATTTGCCAATCGGACGGATTAAGATTTCCTTCGATCGTTCATCCGGTGGTCATAATGGTCTTGGTTCAATTATAAAAGCGGTGAAGTCGCAGGAATTCGTGCGCATTCGAGTAGGTATTTCTCCTGAATCCGCATCTGGAAAAACAAAAAAACCAACAGGGGAGGAAGCGGTATTGAAATTTCTCTTGAAGAACTTTAAAGATGCAGAACTTGCTGAGCTTAAAAAAATCTCAAAAAAAATAAGTGAAGCGCTGGTGTGTATCGCTTCGGAATCAAAAGAGAAAGCGATGAGTTTATATAACTAAAATAATAAAAGCGGGATTTTCTATAGAAAATCCCGCTCCTTCTTTTACTTCATCCTACTCTTTGATATCTAGGAGTACATAGCTTTTCTATGTGCTCTTGAAATAGTGTATGATTCTCAATCCACTCATGTTGTCGAACAGCCAGTTCTCGCATCGGGATTCTTTCATGAGCATCTTTAGCATCAATTATTTTTTCTTCTCTCTTTAGATCTGTATACCATACAAAAGCATACAAAAAAATGCTATTGAGAAAAAAACTGAACACTGTCGATGAATCCTTATCAAAATCTATTTTCATCACGAAGTTTGAAATAGTATCTTCTGTTTGCCTTTCTTTTATTTCTTTTACAAATCGAGCTGTTAAAATTTTAATTTCGGATACCATCTGTTCATTATGTGGCACTACGCAGCCATCTTTCATGACAAGTAATCGTATCTCTGCAAGTTGTGTAAGTACCATACTATCGAGTTTATCGATTAATTCAGGATATTCTTCGACAACAAAGATGTATTGCAGGATCATATTTTGATGGAGCGTCTTTTTCCACTGACGATCAAATACTGTATGAAATGTGTACCAGGTGATTATGAGATATATATCGTACGTAAAATTTTTCTTGTAGAGTGCCACAAGTGCTAGTGTCATGATGGTTATCTTTATGATCTTTCGCATATACCTACCGACATTTCTTTCAAACAGTGTTTTTTTTGGTGTGTGTATTACTGTAATTCTTTTGTTGATAAGAGCGCCAACCATAAGAGTGGGCACAACGCAGAGTAATAACTCAGTGATTGTGAATTGCTGAACATCAGATGGGATATACAACATACCAGCAATCAATATAATGACTGCATACATAAATAGAATTGAGTTGTTTTTCATAGAACAGGGATTTAGTTTGGTTTCGAGCAAAATATACACCTTTGTGTACTTGTGAGTCAATTTAAAATAAGCACAAAAAAATCCCCGTCATGGGGATTTTTTTGTGCTTGAGAAAATAAATTTTATTTTTCCAAAAATGCGAGTGTCATACGTTGTTCTTTTGGTTCAAAGAGAGTGATTTGGAAATTGTATGTCTTACCAAGTTCCAATTTTTCACGAAGCTTTGATTCTCCACCGAAGAGAGAATTATGAACAAGTCCTGCAACTCCTTCTTTAATTGAAACAAGTGCGCCGTGTTTGTTGAATTTGATAACAACTCCAGAAATAATATCTCCTTTTTTCAATTTACCATCAAATTCATTCCAAGGATTTTCTTTGAGTGCTTTGATAGAGAGTGAAATCTTACCTTCCTTTATTTCAATGATCTTTGCACGTACTTTATCTCCTATCTTGAAGAATTGTCGTGGATCATCAACGAGACCCCAATCGATTTCAGAAATATGCACGAGTCCTTCAAGACCTTCTTCAATCTTTAGGAAGACACCGAAGTCAACGATACCAGCAACGGTACATTCGAGTTCATCACCGAGTGTATATTTACCAACAATTTCTTTTCGTTCTTCGGGGTTGTTGTCTTTCTCAGAGAAGATGAGTTTACCTTCTTTTGGAAGTGCAGAAATCATGATCACTGAAAGTTTCTTACCAACGAGCTTTCGAAGTTCTTTCAAAATCTTTTCCTTGTCAGAATCTTCAACTCGTGGATAGTGTTCAGACTTGAGTTGTGATGCAGGAAGAAATCCAGCAATACCTTGCCATTCCAAAATGAGTCCGCCTTTGTTTGCTTCTTTTACTGGAATATCAAGGACTGTTTTTGATTTGATTGCTTTTTCAGCATCACTCCAGATGAGTGCTTGCTTTGCTTCCTTGAGCGAGAGTTCAATGTAGCCGTCTTCATTTTCTGTTTCAACAACTTTCGCCTTAATGGTGTCACCAATATTTATCTTTTTGATAATATCGCGAGCACTGATAAATTCACGTCCGTAAATAATACCGGTACCAAATGGAGCCAAATCTACATACACAGATGATTTCATGATTGAAATCACCGGTCCTTCGACGAGCTGGTCTTTTTCAGGTGTTGTTGGTCCTTTATCGACGAGTATTTTTAGTACACTGTCGTGTACTACCACCTCCGCTAAATCACTTTTTGTTTGTGTTGCTTTCATAATAAATTAAAAAATCCGCCTCGAGCATTCGAAGGGCGGACAGGGAATGAGGGTCTTCTAAAGCCAGGGCTCTGCGCTTTTTTGAAGGGTTACCTCCTCCGATTGCTAATGAGTGGATACTACTACACTATATTAAAAAAGTAAAGCATGTACATTTAATATATATGCACATTAATTTTTCTATATTTAAAGATTTCTTGTTATAATACAAGCGTTATTTTAACCAATTTATATTATGAATGTTGGAGGTGAGATATCGCATGTATTATAAATATCAAAAATTTTACCACCTACTTCTTCTTATCCTCGCCGTACTTTGCGTTGCCACATTCTTCATATTCAAAGCTAAAGCTTATACTCCGGGGGCTTTTGTAACAACCTGGCAGACAACAACAAATGGAGAATCAATTACGATTCCTACTTTTCCAGGTGATACTTATAATTATGATATTGACTGGGGTGACGCTACTACAAGTACTGGTGTAACGGGTGATGCTACACACTCATATTTAATTGCTGGCACTTATACTGTTTCAATTACAGGTATATTCCCACAGATATTCTTTAATAATACTGGTGATAAAAGTAAAATTATTTCAATAAATCAGTGGGGAAATATCCAGTGGAGTTCCTTCGGTGGAGCATTTTGGGGTTGTAATAATCTTCAAGTCATAGATGCGGTTGATTCTCCAATGACCAATGCTCTAAGTGGTATAAGTATGGATCACATGTTTGATGGTGCCACGGTATTCAATAGTAGTATCGGATTTTGGGGGTCAGATATGTCGAAGGTGAACAGTATGTACTATATGTTTAATAATGCAGGTGCTTTCAATCAAGATGTCAGCGATTGGGATATTTCTAATGTGACAACTATGTTTGGAATGTTTGCGTATGCTACTGCCTTCAACAATGGCGGTGTTCCACTCGATTGGAGTACTGCAAGCCCATGGAGTGTGACTGATATGGAGGGCATGTTTCTTGGAGCAGTATCTTTCAATCAACCTATCGGTGGTTGGGATGTGTCGAATGTGACAGTAATGACGAACATGTTTAATAATGCAACTTCTTTCAATCAACCTATCGGTGGTTGGGATGTGTCGAACGTGATATATATGCAAAGAGTGTTTGAGCATGCGACTTCGTTCAATCAAGATATTAGTAATTGGAATGTCTCAAATGTAACAACGATGAGGTCTATGTTTGGATATGCCTCGGCTTTCAATCAAGATGTTAGTCCATGGAATATATCAAAAGTGACTGACATGTGGGGTATGTTTCAAAATATGGCTGCCTTCAACAATGGCGGTGTTCCACTCGATTGGAGTACTGCAAGCCCATGGAGTGTGACTGGTATGGAAGGTATGTTTATTAATACACCTTCCTTCAATCAACCTATCGGTGGGTGGGACGTATCAAAAGTGACAAACATGACTGGCATGTTTCATAATGCTGCTTCTTTTAATCAACCTATCGGTTTATGGAATGTGGGTGCAGTCACTGATATGTCAGAAATGTTTTATGGCGATACAAATCATACAACTTTCAATCAAGATATTAGTAATTGGAATGTCTCAAATGTAACAACGATGAGGTATATGTTTGGATATGATTTAGCGTTCAATCAAGATGTTAGTCCATGGAATATATCAAAAGTGACTGACATGTTGGGCATGTTTTCGAATGCTGTTTCTTTCAATAACGGTGGTCTTCCGCTCGATTGGAGTACCGCAAGTCCATGGAGTGTGACGAACATGGTCGGAATGTTCATTGGAGCGACTAACTTCAATCAACCTATTAATGGCTGGGATGTTTCGAAAGTGACGAATATGACTGCTATGTTTGAAAATACAAATACGTTCAATCAAGATATAAGCAATTGGAATGTTTCAAGTGTATTAGATATGACTGAGATGTTTGATTTTGCAAATGCATTTAATCAAGATATTAGTAATTGGAATATTTCTAAGGTGGTAAGCATGAGAGGCATGTTCTATCATGCGGCCACATTCAACAATGGCGGTGTCCCACTCGATTGGAGTACCGCAAGTCCATGGAGTGTGACTACTATATGGGGTATGTTTGCTTTGGATACTGTTTTTAATCAACCTATCGGTGGGTGGGATGTGTCAAAAGTGACAGACATGGAGGGAGTATTTTACGGGGCAACTTCTTTTAATCAAAATATTGGTAATTGGGACGTACGAAATGTCACCAATATGGTTAATTTTTTATATAACGCGAAACTTTCAACTACAAATTACGATGCACTCCTTGCTGGGTGGGCACTTCTCCCTCTTCAAAATAATATAGGCTTCCATGGTGGTAGTAGTACTTATTGCGCATCAGCTGCACAGCGTGAAATTATTAAAACAACATATGGCTGGAACAGTAACTACTCACCATTTTCTCTTTCTGGCAATTTTATTGATGGTGGTATGGATCCACTCTGTGGTGCTTTTATCACGACATGGAAAACAGATAATCCTGGTGCGTCAAATAGTAATCAGATAAAGATCACAACATCAACAACAGGTGCAATTACCTATAATTATTATGTTGATTGGGGTGATGGACAAACGAATTCTGGGGTCACTGGTGATATAACTCATACCTATGCAGCACCGGGGACATATACGGTTTCTATCTCTGGTCAGTTTCCTTGGTTTACACCCGGCGGAGATAATCAGAAAATTCTTACTGTCGAACAGTGGGGAACACAGGTATGGAATTCTATGCAAGAAATGTTTTCTGGGTGTACTCACCTGACAATTAATGCAACCGATGCACCTGATCTTTCTGTCGCAACAAGCATGCAAGAAACATTTAAAAATGCTTCATCAATAAATTCAAATCTCGGCAGTTGGGATGTGTCGCATATCACTACTATGCAGGGATTATTCGATGGTGCTTCTTCGTTCAACCAAGACATTAGTAGTTGGAATGTATCTAATGTTGTTGCAATGAATAATATGTTTAACGATGCTACACATTTTAATAATGGTGGTCAACCGCTTGATTGGGATGCAAAGTTGGCCAATGTTACGGGGATGTCCGCTATGTTTAGAAATGACGCTGATTTTAATCAGCCAATCAGCGGCTGGGATGTTCGTGCTGTTACAACAATGCACTTCATGTTTCAGAATGCAACTTCATTCAATCAAGATATTAGCGCATGGACACTTACAAATATCCGTGAGATGAGTGACATGTTCCATGGTGCCACTGCATTCAATAATGGTGATACAACAAACATCCATACTAAACCCGTAACCTGGGGTTCACGATTAAATCACACTACATCAGTGGACATGTCATGGATGTTTACTGGTGCGACCAATTTTAACCAGGATGTGAGTGGTTGGGATGTGTCTAGTGTCATTGCAATGAACAATATGTTTTATAATGCCACTCATTTCAACAACGGTGACGCCGCGGGTGCATCAAACAATCCGCTCGACTGGGATGCAAAGTTGGCTAATGTCACAGGGATGGCAAGTATGTTTGCGGGTGATACTGATTTTA
>JAHFNN010000047.1 GCA_023267315.1 Candidatus Nomurabacteria bacterium
TGTGTTTTTCTAATGGTGGTACAATAAATTATTATAAATAACATCTATAAGACCTACGCAGTTGGCGCATTTCTTTGTTGCTTCGCTCGTTTGCTCCCGCGGAGTATTACTCATACACCTTGGTCGCAATCCTCGCTCGCGCCTCGAACTGCATCCATTTGTGTAGGTCTTAGTCTATAGAGTATGAAAAAATTATTGAAGATTTCTGCGGTTTTGGCGATTGTTGCCGGAATCGTGCTCGTGTCAGGTGGCCTCTGGGGTATCTCCTTCATTCATAAGAACGTTGCCGAGGAGAAGATTGTCACCCCGGATGATTCAGATATGCCGGGTGTGCCTGTATCTGGTCCATTGTCACTTAAAACTCAGGCAGATATTATCCGAGAACACACGCTTAAAATAACTGGAGGATTGACCTATGCTGAAATGCCTCGACAAATTCCACAGCTTGATGCTGCTGGAAATCCAGTCATCGGTGCTGATGGCAAACCAGTTATGATAAATAATGCAACTCGGGATTTGTGGGTTACTGCAACAACTTTGCGTACAGCACTCCACCTTGCCATTTTTGCGTATGTATTTTCGGCGCTCACGATCCTTATAGGACTCATTTCTATTTGGACCGGATTTCTATTTAATGCCCTCAGTAAGAAAAACATACAGTAACTAATTAGAACAAAGCAAAATAAAAAACCCGATACATGTATCAGGTTTTTTATTTTGCAGTATGTTTTATTTTGCGTTTTTTGTGCTGATATTCTAAGGATGCAAGTACCACAAAAATAACATCAAGACAGGTGACAAAAAAAAGTGCAGTAGAGTGATTGTGACTATATGTGTAAAATTGGTACACAATAAAGCAACTGACGATCGCGATTGCAATAGGGAATGCCCACAACTTTTCTTTAAGTAATGAAAGGAATAAAAAGAGATTTACAAAGCCATGTGCAAGAATAAAAAGAGCGAGTATCGTTGCTCCACTCACAGAGAGATGGCCGAAACTTTGGTAGATGGAATTTATGAATACATCAGTTTTATCGTCAATTAATTCACTATTGATTATTGAAACGAGAAAATTATTGATCCCAACCCTGAAGAACAATAGTAAAAAACCGCTCGTCAGCTCGACGAAAGCATTAAATCCTTTTGCATAGACCCCAATACGAAAGAGTATATGTTCTTCTTTTTCGATGATATCTGTATCCATACTGATACTTCAGTATAACACTCTGATGTGGATTGTGATTTAGGGTGAAGGTGTATACCCCGTGAGATAATAAAAAGATTAGACGCTCTTTTTTGATTTACCTATCTCACAGGGTATACTGGTTGCGTCAACTAAATACATTAAAATCATAAATTTAAACATACTAAATGAAACGATTTCACATTGAACTCATTATTGGCACACTCTTTGTTTGTGGTGGTACATACTTGGGGTACATATTTTTTGCGGGGAATACATTATTTTGGAATAGTCAGCAGTTTTGGAGTGCCGTACTCGTTTTTTGCTGGTGCCTTGTCGCGGGAGGATATCTCCATCAGGGGTGGATGATTCATCGGGCTAAAAATGCAGCAAATGTTTCGATTGTATTGCCGATCGCTGTATTTTTAGTGCAGTGCATACTCTTTGTGAAGGGTGTGTATTACAATGATTGGTCTCTCGTTGTTGGCGCACTCCTCGTAAACTCAGGTGTTGCGTTCAATTTATGGCAAATCATCCGATTTCGACAGAAATAAAATAATTGCATACACAAAAATACCCCAAGAATGCGGTATTTTTGTGTATGCATGTTCCTTCATGAAAGGTATTGGTGAAAATTTTCATTTTTTATATCAAAAATCACTCGTATTCAATTACTCTGGTGTCGCAAAAGTAGAGAAAATCGTTTATACCTTTATATTTCAACTATGATTTGGAGTAGTAAAAAAATGCGATTTGCCTACCTCGCAATCTTTGTTGTGATGTGGTTATCCACACTTTGCATACACCCGAATACACGGTGTATACTATGTGTCCAATAGCTTCATTCTCTAAAAATTATCAATTTAATTACACACCAGTTTTATGTCAATAGAAGGGGAAACAACATACAAAAAATATTTTAAATTTCTCGCTGGCATCACTGTTTCTCTTCTTTTTAGATTGATTCCATTCCGTGCACCGAACGTTGAACCACTCCTTTCGTTTCAGATGCCGTATGGAAAATTGTACGGGCCAATCGCAAGCTTCATGTTTGGTGCAGTAAGTATCACACTGTATGATGTGGTCACCGGAAGAGTAGGAATATGGACTCTCATTACTGCATTTGCATATGGAACAGTCGGAGTACTTTCATATTTGTTCTTCAAAAATCGTTCAGCATCAATCAGAAATTATGTTTCTTTTGCGATACTGGGGACGATTTTCTATGATGCAATCACTGGCCTCACTATTGGGCCTATTTTTTTCCATGAATCATTCACTGCTGCGTTTATTGGTCAGATTCCATTCACTGCACTGCACCTAATCGGCAACATTTCATTCGCATGTACACTTTCCCCAATCATTCATTACTTCCTTGTGAAAAAAAGAGAACCACGTGCGTCATTTATTAGCATCTTTAATCATCGTGTGCATATATAAGTATGAAAAACAAGAAATACAATTCTCTTAAAAAAATATTAAAGCGTGATGGTATGCTTGTCCCATTTGATTCGAAGCGTATCTTCCGAGCAATTTCTCGAGCGATGCTGGCAACAGGAGAAGGCGCTGAAAAAGAGGCTGAACTTGTCACGATGAAGGTGCTTGATGCGCTCTTAGCTTCACAAAGAGAATCAAAAAGTAAGAATGTGATTCCACAAGTTGAATCAATTCAAGATATTGTTGAGAACGAACTTATTGCTTCAAATTTTGCACAGACAGCAAAGGCATACATTATCTATCGTAAGGAGCGTGCAGAGGCACGTCAGAAGGTTGGATTTGTTCCAGAAAAGGTTCGCGACCTTGTTGCGGAGAGTAAGAAGTATTTCCGCAATCCGCTTGCTGAATTCGTGTACTATCGTTCATATGCAAAATGGATTCCAGAAGAAGGACGTCGAGAGACATGGATTGAGACTATTGATCGTTATATGGCATTTATGCGTGAGAACTTAGGCACGGCACTGACAAACAATGAATACGCTGAAGTTCGTGAAGCAATCTTGAATCAAGAGGCAATGCCATCAATGCGTCTCTTGCAATTTGCTGGCAAGCCAGCAAGTCGTACAAACGTGTGTGCATACAACTGTTCATTTATTGCCCCAAAGACCTTCCAAGATTTTGCTGAGATCATGTATATATCAATGTGTGGTACTGGAGTAGGATGGTCTGTTGAAAGTGAGAATATCCAAGCATTACCACTGATCAAGAAACAGACTGGTAAGAAGCTCCCAACATTCATTGTTCCAGATAGTAAGGAAGGGTGGGCAGATGCATTCAAATTCGGTCTCGAAACTTGGTTTTCTGGCTACGATGTTGATTTTGATTTCTCACTACTTCGTCCAGCGGGTGCACGCCTAAAGACAATGGGGGGCAAGAGTTCTGGTCCAGAACCGCTTATTTCCCTTATTATGTTTACCCGTGAGCGTGTATTGGCAAAGCAGGGCCGACGTCTTTCAAATCTTGATGCTCACGACATTATCTGTAAGATTGGGGAAGTTGTTGTGGCTGGAGGTGTCCGCCGAAGTGCGATGATCTCACTCTCTGATTTGGATGATGAACAGATCCGTGATTCAAAGAAGGGACAATTTTATTTGAATGAAGCACAGCGTATGCTTGCAAATAACTCCGCAGTGTATACGTCGAAGCCTTCAGCTGAAGAATTTCTTGATGAATGGACAGCACTCGTGAAGAGTGGCTCAGGTGAGCGTGGAATATTTAATCGTGGTGGACTTGCTAAAACACTCCCAGCTCGTCGTCTGAAGCAATTCAAAGACGGTATCTACCCATCATGGGGAACAAATCCATGCGGAGAAATTATTTTGCAATCAAAACAATTTTGTAATCTTTCCGAAGTTGTTGCGCGCGCAGATGATACTGAAGAAACATTCTTGAAGAAAGTTCGCATTGCAACAATCATTGGTACGTATCAATCATCGCTGACATATTTCCCGTATCTTTCTGAAGAGTGGAAGAAAAATTGTGAAAAAGAACGCTTGCTCGGAGTTTCAATCACGGGACAGTGGGATTCGGCACTTGCACGTGATCCAAAAATGCTTGAAAAGATGAAGGAGGTTTCGATTGAGGTCAATAAGAAGTATGCAAAACGTTTTGGTATTGGCGCATCAACCTGCATCACCTGTGTGAAGCCTTCAGGTACGGTGTCACAAACAGTGGATTGTGCATCAGGCATGCATCCTCGTCACTCACCATACTACATCCGTCGTGTTCGTATTTCTGCGACCGATGCACTCTTTAAAATGTTGAAAGATCAAGGTGTACCATATTATCCTGAAGTTGGTCAGACACTTGAAAATGCATCAACCTATGTACTTGAATTTCCAGTGAAGGCACCAGATGGAGCAATTTGTAAAGATGATGTTACTGCTATCGCGCAACTTGAACACTGGAAGATTGTTAAGAAGCATTACACAGAACACAATCCATCAGTAACGATTTCAGTCGGTGAAGATGAATGGATTGCGGTGGGGAACTGGGTCTACGAAAACTGGGATCTTGTTGGTGGACTTTCATTCCTCCCACGATCAAACCACGTCTATCAGCTTGCACCATATGAAGCAATCAACAAAGATAGATATGAAAAAATGCTTTCTAAAATCAACCACCTTGATTTCTCAAAGATTGTTACCTATGAGACTGTTGATGAAACAGAAGTGAAAAAAGAACTCGCCTGTGTGTCTGGTGTGTGTGAAATCTAATTATGTTGTATACGCGAAAAGGTGATACGGGGAGCACAAAACTTTTTGATGCTCCGCAGGGGATGCGTCTTTCCAAAGACTCTCGAATTTTTGAGGCGCTCGGAACTGTCGATGAGCTTAATTGTTCGATTGGGTATGCAAAAGCATTATCTCAGGTTGGCGGTAATACAATTTTAGTAGACGGCACGACTGCTTCATTTGTAGAAATTTTGGAGAAGATTCAGCAGATATTATTTAAAATTCAAGCAGAACTTGGGGGATCACCTAAAAATGCCGAAGAAGCGGATGTGCTTTTTCTTGAAAGTGTTATCCAGGGGGTTGAGGCAGTTATTCCACCGATTACGACGTTTATCGTTCCTGGTGGAGTACCAGAGGGGGCTTATTTGGACGTATGCCGCACAGTGGCGCGTCGGGCGGAGCGTTCTGTGGTATCCATCAGAAATGCAGGCGTTCGCAATGTACATGATGCAAGTGTTCAGTTCTTAAATCGTCTCTCAAGTGCACTCTATGCACTGGCTCGGCTTGCGAATCATGAAAAAGGGTTTGGTGAATCATCACCTAGGTATTGATAAAAAATTGTAGATATAGTAATGTAGCAATGTACGCAAAAACTTCATAGTGTTTGGTTGGGGAAGTGAGGTGAAAATCCTCCACAGTGCCGCTACGGTAATTCTCGAAAGAGAAAAGTCCGAATGCCAGCCAAATTAATGAAACACAAGTTTCATCCCGAGCAGGAATCTTCGCACGTATGTGCAGACAATACTCCTCCTCGGTGGGAGTTTTTTTGTGTCTAGAATTTTATTGAGATGAAAAAAAGATCACTAAAAAAGAATATTATTATTTTTGGCAGCTCATGTCTTGTAGGCTTCGTGATTTTTCTCAGTGTCTGGTATAGAACTTCTTCTACGGTCGAGATTTCTCCCCCAGAGAAAAAAATGCCGATAGATACTGTTGTCATAACTAATAAAAAAGATACTGTGGCAACAATTTCAGCTGTAATTCGAGTGGGTAGTGAGAATACGGCGATTTCTGTTAATCTCGGAGGAACACTCTACGATGGTATGGTACACGCGAGAGAGCAGGGGAGTTTGCCTTTTTCTGGGAAATTATATCCATCGCTCGGATTTTTTGTAACCGATATCGGATCACTGCATTCAGGAAATGGAAAAAATTTATTGTATTACGTTAATGGGAAGGATCCGTCGGTAGGTGTTTCATCCTACAAATTACAAATGGGCGATGTTGTCGAATGGAAACTTGAATAAATAATATATGAAATACACAAAAATAATTATCGGAATTTTTATCACAGTATTTTTTTTAGGGATAACGATTAATGCACGTGCAGATACCCAAGGAGGATCTTCTGACACGGTTTCTGTGCTCATTAGAAATGGTGATACGGTGATATATTCGGGTGCAGTTCCGTTTCCAGTAGCTGGTACTATTTCAGTACTCGATGACACCAGTACTACACATGACATTAATACACAAAGTGTGCTTGGGATTTTATATGCTCTTGATCAATCTAGTGATGCTTTCTCGATTTCTGATCTTGCGTACTATACGTCATTTCATGCGTTTTATTTGAAGTGTATTTCTTCATCATCTACTGGTTCACTTTGTGATAATTGGCAGTATGCTGTTGATGGAAATTTTCCTGGTTCCGGTTTAGATTCAACAATG
>JAHFNN010000048.1 GCA_023267315.1 Candidatus Nomurabacteria bacterium
CACGACGAGTAATAGGTCGGACGACATAGGTATGACCATCTGCAAATACTACTTTGAGTTCTTTTACGTAATCCTCTGTTTTTCCATAGCGAAGCGTAAGCTCTCCCGCAGAATTATTTCCCACCATTCCACCCAATGCATTGATTGATTTTGATGCAGTAAAGCACGGCAATAGTAGATTTTGTTTGAGTGTTTCCACTTCGAAGTCTCGATAAAAACATCCTGGCATCACGACAGCTTCGCCAGAAATCTGTACTTCTTTACTCTTCGGGAAATGCGGCTGCATGACATACGGCTTCACTTTTTCAAGCGAAATAATCGTATTCATGTATCGTGTAAAATCTAAAATAATGGAATTATTAAGTAGCCCTCCCGACATACAGGTACCTGCGGCGCGCGCAGTGATTGAGAGCTCTGGATATTTATCTTTGTTTTCATACACCCATCGTACAATTCCTTCCACATCTTCCGTATCTTTTGGAAAAAGAACTACCTGCGGAATTATCTCGAACAGACTCGCATCATGGCTATATTTTTTTAGTATTTCAGGAGAAGATTCAACGTCTCCCTTAAAAAACTTTTGTATTGCACTAGAAATTTCTGTGGTGTTCATTTTTTATTTATTTTCCGGAGTAAGTGCATCGCTATCAGCCCTTGCACGCTCAAGAAGCGCTTGTTGTGCTTGAGTTATATTATTCTGATCTTTCGCCCAAATATGCAGTGCACTATTTTGAATTGCGCGTCCGTATGAAAACGTCAGCGGCCATGGTAACGCCCCATGCGCATGCATTTCTTTCAAATTTACTGTCGCGGATTCTTCACTCTGTCCTCCTGAAAGGAAAACGATACCACCAATACCTTCAGGAACATTTTCCTTAAAACACTTGATCGTGTGCAGCGCTATTTCTTTCGGTGAAGATTTGTCATTCGACAATGATCCCGGAAGCACCATACTTGTTTTTAAAATGAGACCTGGAAAAAAGACTCCTTTTTCAGAAAGATGTGTAAACAGTGTACGAAGCACCCGCGCGGTAGCATCATATGAATCCTCAATGTTATGGTTGCCGTCCATAAGCACTTCCGGCTCAACAATCGGTACAATACCTGCTTCTTGGCAAAGTAGTGCGTATTCAGCATGTCGCATGGAGTTTTCATGTACACAATCATTACTTGGCAAGCCACCACCAATCGAATACACTGCACGCCATTTTGCGAATGATGCACCCCAATTTTTATACTCGCTAAGCCGATCATCAAGACCCTCCAAACCTTTGGTTACTTTTTCACCTGGATGACCTGCAAAATCCTCAAGCCCACCATCAACCTTAATCCCCACTTCAATGCCATGCTTTTTCATGAGTTTGAAAAATGGTACATCACCAGCTGTCTTTTGTTTGATAGTTTCATCAACCAAAATCATCCCGCTGATATATTGTTCGATTCCTGGAGTGGTAATGATAAGTTCACGGTATGCGCGGCGAGTGTCTTCATTTGATGCGACACCGAGCGCTTCAAATCGTTTTGTGCACGTTTCAGTACTTTCATCAATAGCTAAAATTCCTTTTGGAAATTCGACAAGCTTTGCGACTGTCTCAATCAAATGTTGTTTATCCATCCCATTAGAAGCAGTCCGCGGTCAGAAGACCGAAATTCTGCAACATTATTTTTTTAATTTTTATCAATCTTTTCATTATCTAATTTTACTTATATAAATTACCGCGTGCTCTAACGGGACAGGTATTTATGAAATCATTATATCAATACACAAGAAAAGAAACAAAAAGAAAGGCCCCTTCATGCTTTCGCAATCAGGGACCTAAACCAAATGATTTCACAATTACTACTTAACTTTACGACCCTTTTCCACTTTTGTCTGAGTGTCTTTAAAGAGTAATGAATCTTTATCAACATTCAACCAATCATCGCCGCTCATAACCCAAAACTTATCATTGCCATACTTTATGCGAGGATAGCTTTGTCCGTCTGTGGCTTTTTCTTGGAAATAAAGAAGATGAAATTTATCATCATTCCTTAATTCAAAAGTGAGAAGTAATGTTGGATCTTCTGAGAAGCAAACTGTCATTTGACCATTCTTAGGGAATCCCATAATCTCACCTTCAGTTCCGGCATGAATGATAACTTGATTCTTCTTCAGTGAGTCAATATCTACAATCTTTCCATCAACAACGTTTGTTGAATGGAATACATGATTTTTTTCTAACACTAAATCGTTAGCGTTGTAGACTTGAGTTCTCTTCAATCTTTTTTCAAGATTTTTTTCCTTGATAAGCTGATCGGTAAGTGGAATAAGATTCTTTTGTGATTGCTCCATTTCGTTCAATGGAACGCAAGATGTAGCAAACAATGTAATTGCGATAATAACGATGTAAAGAGCTGATTTTTTCATGACTGTATATATGATTAAGGATTAACTGATTTCCGGGTATATTTTACCATACTTATACCCACTTTGTCAATACCTATAAAACCCTTATTTCGACGAGCGAGGAGCGGGTGAAGGTACACATTCACCACGTCCGAGTCGAAGTCGAAATATAAGAGTTAATGCTGCTTTTATTTTAGGTCAAAAAATAGCCAATATGCTACAATTTTGACATGGATACTCAATATGATTTTTTAGCTATCGGTGACATTGTCACTGAGCCGTTTATTCGATTAAAAGAAGCTGAAGCCTACTGTGACCTCGATCAAGAGAACTGTAAGCTCTGCATGCGTTTCGGCGACAAAATCCCCTACGAATCAGCAACTCTCTGTCGTGGTGTGGGTAATAGCGCCAATGCTGCAGTATCTGCTGCACGCTTAGGGCTCAAATCTGCCCTCTTCGCGTATATCGGTGATGATGAAATCGGCAAAGGAAATATTGAAGAATTAAAAATGAATAACGTAAGTACGGATCTCATGCAGACAACTCCTGGAATGCAGTCAAACTACCACTACGTACTTTGGTACGATGTTGAACGCACCATCCTTGTGAAGCACACCGAATTCCCATATGCGATACCAAAAGATATGCCGGCGCCAAAATGGATCTACCTTTCGTCACTTGCTTCAAACTCTGGACCATTTCATATCGAAATTGCTGAATACCTAAAATCACACCCTGAAGTGAAGCTCGCCTTCCAGCCAGGAACATTTCAGATGCGACTCGGTACCGATACACTCAAAGATATTTACGCACGGACTGAAATATTTTTCTGCAATTTCGAAGAAGCAAAGCGGATTTTAAAAACTACGGAAGAAGATAAAATTCAGCTCATGCAGATGATTCACAATTTGGGTCCAAAACTAGTCATTGTCACTGACGGCATCAAAGGAGCATACGCCTACGATGGAAAGGATGCGTGGTTCATGCCAGTCTATCCTCATGAACCGTTTGAACGCACTGGCGCTGGTGACGCATTCTCCTCCACCCTCACCTCTGCTATCGCAAAAGGAATGTCATTGCAAGATGCCTTACTCTGGGCACCAATCAATTCGATGTCTGTCGTAAACTACATTGGCGCACAGAAAGGATTGCTTACTGAAGAAGCTCTCAAGGAATATTTGGCAAAAGCACCAGCAGATTATAAGCCTAAGAAAATTAACTAGCCATGAATATGCAGGAAAATTTTAATGGTAAAAATATCAGAGAAAATTCTTCTTACGATCCAGTAAAACAGGAGAAAATTATTGATGATCTGATCAAAAATACCGAGATCCTTGATAATGAAGTAAAATCACTTTCTGACGACATTCTCGTTTGGAATAACACTCATTCTGAGCCAATTGGTGGAGAAGCAAATGTGGGACTTCAGAATTTTGGTGTTGAATTGATGGACCATATCAATCATATCTATGACATTTTAAAAAAACGAGACGAAGAAGTCGGAAAGGTTAAAGATAAGGCTAAGGAACTCCAAGTTAAAATGAATTCAGTTGCCATGAGCCTCTCCCATATATATCCAGAGGTTACAAACACAGAAATTAGCTTGAATGATGAAGCTGAACTACGAAATCATTTTAAACTGATGGATGAAAAAGATCGATTGGAAAATAAAAACCTGCAACATATACAAAAGAAAAAGGAGTTATTTGTATCCATGGAACAAATAGAGAAAAAATATAAAACTGCAACTGAAGAGTTAAAGAAAATTAAAGAACTTGCTAAAAATCTTGAAGGTATGAAGAAGGCAGATAAAAGTAGTGTTACCTATATAGAAAAGACTAAAGCCCATCTCGATAAAAAAGACCAAGATGTATACCTAAATTAGTAATAGTTATTAAATATATAAATATGAAAGAATCTGCCCCAATTGGTGCCGGCGACGGCACCGCAAAAATAGTCAATGAAGATACTGTTCGCAAGGAAGCTGCACTGCAAATAAAGCGAGACCTAATGGATCTTTCTTTAACTGAATCTGATCGCACAAAAATTGAAGCGAAAACGAATCAATTACTCAATAACGCTGATAGTGCTCGATATCGTTACCGAAAAGAAATTGCGGACATTGTGAAATATATGGATATTCTAAAAGCGGAAGCGGCCGAGCATGGATTTGATATTGAGAACGATAAAGAATTGGTTCTCAAAGATCCAAAACAAGAATCTTCAGCAGAACAAAAAGAACTTATGGAACTTAAAGCAGATTGGGCTCGAAAAAGTGCGGCCAAGAAAAAACTGGAAGAGAAAATAAACATCCAAAATGATTTTCTAAAATATAAAAACTAAATTTAATTTAGTTTTTACGCGATAACACTCTTTTCACCGCATCTTTGATTCCATTTACTCCGAGCCCATAATGCTCGATGGGTTCTTTAGGAGCCTGCCCCGTACAACTTCCAGTTAACTATTTTTACGCGCTAGAACTTTTTTTACAGCAGCGATAATTGAAGGGACATCTAGACCGTAGTGCATAAGAAGTTGTTCTGGGGTACCTGATTGACCGAATACATCTCGTATTCCCACAAACTCGATCGGTACAGGGAAATTTTGAACAAGACATTCTGAAACAGCAGACCCCATTCCGCCAGCGATTTGATGTTCCTCTAACGTCACAACTGCGCCACACTCTTTTGCGAGCGATACAACAGCTTCTATATCAAGTGGTTTGATTGTCGCTAGATTCATCACCTTTACGTGTGTTCCCTCTTTTTCAAGCTCTTCTGCCGCAGCTAGTGCTTTATGCACAAGTGCACCGGTTGCGATTATTCCCACCTGTGATTTCTCTTTTGATTCGTAAAAAATCTGAGCCTTACCTATTTCAAATGGTGTGTCTTCAGTAGTCATTATCGGAGTCTTCTCGCGTGCTAAGCGAATATAAGTAGGTTGCAGGGTCTTTGCCGCTGCTACAGTAGCCTTTTTTGCCTCCATAGCGTCACAGGGCGAGAGTACAACCATATTTGGTATCGTACGCAGTATTGCAATATCTTCGAGCGCCTGGTGCGTTCCTCCATCAGGTCCTACTGATATTCCAGCATGAGAACCAGCGATTTTCACGGGACGATTATTGTACGCAATTGTCGTACGGATCTGTTCCCAATTGCGCCCTGGAGAAAACATCGCATATGAAGACATGAATGGAATCTTTCCCATTGCTGCCATGCCCGAAGCAACTGTTGCAAGATTTTGTTCAGCCACACCAATCTCTACAAAGCGTTCTGGATATTTCTCAGCAAAGAGATTCATTTTTGTCGACTCAGTTAGATCAGCACAGAGCGCGACAACATTTTTATCTGCATCTCCAGCAGTAACGAGTCCTTCACCGAATCCCTGGCGGATTGGAGTCTGAGCAACGTCTTTCTCAAAAAGTTTTTGATTTAATTTTAAATTAGGATTGAGCATGTTTTTTTATCTTAATGAAATCAAATATCACCACTACTACATACACTGCCTGCAAAATAATGAATATCAGATCTTTTATATAAATACTGTATAGCAAAAGCGCAATTCCACCAAAAACACAGAGAATATTTCGGGTCGTTCGTTTTTTGACAATCATTCCCGTCGTTATTAGTAGCAATCCTAATATTCCAATTATTTTTAGTAACGGCATAACTATTTATATTTTTACAACTTTTTGTTTACTGGTAAACATTAATATACCCGCAAGCACTAACATTACCCCCGCAAAAGCTAAAGCGAAAATTCCAATAATTGTTCCACCAAACAAATCAAAAAATAAGAGATCTAGTGACGGAAAAACTGGTAGAAAAAATTCGGGTGGAGTAAAACTCAAGATAAACAGTCCAACTCCTATTACAATCAACAAAATCGCAATTATTTTTTTCATATTTTACTCGTGTTCACTCTTAATCTTCCCTCCTAAGGTACGAAGTTCTGCAAGCGCCATCTTCGCCTCATCTTTCGATGGTGGCTTTCCGTGCCAACGATAATCTCGTTCGAATTCTTTCACTCCTTTACCAGGGATAGTGTGCGCAATGATGACAGATGGCTTTTCGAATACAGCCATCTGTCATCATTGCGCA